>NZ_CP188815.1:915000-1215000 GCF_050058155.1 Terasakiella sp. 4MB5A
ACCCATGACCTGATGGAGGTTTTGGGACTGGGCACGAAAGATAAAGAGCGGGGAAATGCGACCTTTTGGGTGATGGCCGGGGCGGCATTGCTTGCTCTTGCGGTTGTTTTTGTCTGGAGCGGTATCTTTTCGCAAGAAGGTGCGAAGCCGGTTATTGAAACGAATGTTCCTGAAACACAACCTCAATTGACGATTGATATCTTTTCTGATCGGGGGCAGCATCCGACATATGCGTTTGGCGAAGATTTAAATTTACAAGTCCGCCTGAGCCGCAAGGCATGGCTGTTGTGTGATTATGAACAGGTGGATGGCAAGGTCATCCGCATTTATCCCAATGATCAGGTGCGTGATGTTCAGGCCTTTGATGCCGATATTGATCATATCCTAAGCGCCAGTCAGAACGCGCCGTTTCGTATCCGCCTTGGGCCACCTGCTGGGCAGGAAACGGTTATCTGTTATGCCAGCGAAGACCCTTTGCAAGGGGAGGGGCATCCCCTTAATGCGGCATTGGACCGCATGAACGTGACGTTGAAACCGTAAATCTCTAAAAAGAATTTACCTATATCCAAAAAAAAGCCTCTGACCTCTCCATAAACTCAGCAAGCAGTTTAAACAAATGGAGTCAGGAGCATGTCTGCTTTTATCAAAACAACGTCCAAACGTCTGGCCTTTGGCGCCATGATGCTGGGGGCCACGGTGAGTTTGAGCGCCTGTGTCACCCAACCGCCGTCTTTTGGCGGGGGAATTGATTTTCGGGAAGCGCGTTACAATGAAATTTCAGCAATGCGCACCTATCGCGAATGTCGCGATCATGCCTTGGAACTGGACCGCGAAGCCCAGACCAATCACGACCCGGCCAAATATCTTGCCAGTGCGCGTATGATTGAAAAATGTGAATCTGATCTCGGACCGGATGTTGCCGGAATTGCCACAGATGAACGTATGCGCGCCTATGCCTTGACGGTGCAGAACCATCTAAAGGGGGGTGACGTGGAAGGGGCGCGGGAAAATCTGGATAAATTCGCCGCAAATTTTGATGGGCAAGATCTCTATTTTGCTGATGGGTCGTCTTTCCTGCAAACAATGGAAGTTCTGTTGGGTAAACGCGGGGCAGGGTCTATCGGGCGTTACAGTGATGCCAATGTCAATAATGATCTGAAATCTGAATTACGCCGTGTGCGTTATTGGGAACGCAACTAGGAATTAGGAAAGGGAGGCCTTTATGTCTGAATTATCATTACTGATAGATCGTGTAGAACCCAAACGGCTGGCTTTGACATTAGGGGCCGTTTTTTTGGGTGGTGCGATTTTAATGGCCAGCTCAAGCGTTGCGTGGAGTGCACCGAACTGGACACCGCAAAGTTCGGAACGTCTTGTGAAACTGCCACCCAGCTATTTGCAAAAATCCATTGATCATGATTTTGCCAATTCCGAACTGGGGACCGCCATTCAAAAAACGGAAGAGGATATCTCCCTAAAAGGCAACACATTGGGGGATTTGCAAAAAGCGATTGAAACATCAGATGGGGAGGTCCGTGGTGATTTACGCCATCAGTTCTTGGCGGAAAAACGCGCCTATTTAAACATGATGTCTGATCGTAATGAACTGCGCCGCAAACACCTGATGACCAAGCGTCGTTTGTTTGACGACATGCTGGAACGTCTTAGTCGTGAAGAGGGCGAGATGACTCCGGAAAAGGAAGAATTGATCGAGTTGCAAAAAGCGGCTGCCGAGCGGTTTGAATCCTCCGTCGCCAAGGTTGATCAACGTTTGTTTGAAACACCCGATCTGGAAGAAAGCAAATATTCCCAGCAGTACAGCAAGAACCGGACAGCAATTGAACAATTGGTTGCCCGTATTGATAACCACCGTATGAACCAAACCCCCATGTCTGACAATGGGGTGCCCTTGACACGGGTGGAACATGTCCGTCGCATGGTTGCCGATGTGCAGACCGAATTGGCGGTTCTGGAACAGGAAGAAACCATCCTCGGCTATATGGCGAAGTTGGTGGCACTTGATGCAATGACCTTGGCTGAAGAAGGCATGGATGAAGAGATGATCGACAGTGATGTCGCACAATCCAGCCTGACACCGGCCGACAACGTATCGTTCTTTCTGAATAACTGATTTGACGAATTGAAGGAGTATAGAACCATGAAAACGCAAATTCTTGCCTTTGGCGCGGCGGCCCTGATTGCCATGACGGGCATTGCACAGGCCGGAACCCTTGAAAATCTGGAACGTGAACGTGCTATGACGATTAAGACGTTTCTTGACTCATCCCTCACCATTGATGAACGACAAGCCAAACTCGACAGTCAACGTCGTCGTTTAGTTGATCTGGAACGCATTGTGATGCGTGATAAATCGTTGCGCGGGCAAAATACTAAAAATGTCCGAATTGCCTTTAAAAACTACGATGTCACGTTTTTGGGGCATGCATCGGCGGAAAAAGGACACACAATGGTGGACCATTGGTTGACGCAATTCGGTGTCAATACAGACAGCGTGATGTCCAGTCGGGTTGGGAGACGGTAATATGCGAAACGTCCTTCATATGGCTGATAGCGGATCACGTGCCTTAAGTTATCTGTTGGGCGCTTTATCCCTTGCTTTGGTGGCAGGTGTGTTTGCCACCTCAATGGCGCCGGCTGCGATTGCGCAATGGACGCTGGAAGTTTTCGGCGTGTCTTTTGTGGCTTTGTTTTCAACCCTTGTCTTCGTCAGCTTGTTTGCATGGGTCCGTATGGGACAATTTAGGGACCGCAAAGATTTCTGGCTGGAAGTCGGTTTGCATGGGGCAAATGGCGTATCCACATTGGCGCTGACTTATACCTTGCTGGGGATCAGTCTGGGGATTGGGACGTTGGCCCATCAGGAACTGACACCTGAAACCGTGCAACCCATTATCCGTGATTTGACCAAGCATTTTTCACTGGCTTTTTTAACCACTGTGGTTGGGTTACCGAGTGCAGCCTTGTTGCGCGCCCTGTTATCCATCAGCCATCAAAGCCGTCTGGAAGAGGAGAAAATCCAATGAAGTATCTTGTTTTCAACGCGGTTGTGTTTCTCGCCCTTGGTTATCTGATTGCTGGGGGGGAACCAAAAGAATTCAAGTCAAATATGGAACAGTCGGTGCAAAAGGTGAAAACCCAAACGCAAGCGACGTTGGCAAAACCAGCCCCTGTTTCTAAAGAAATTCCAGCGCAAACCAAAGTTGCTCAGCCGATTGAACCACAGCCCGTTGTTTCGCAGAAAAAGCAGGCTGAAAAAATTGAACCGATTAAAGAAGTTAAAAAACCGACCACACCCCCGCCCCTGCCAAGCGCTGTAAAAGTGGCGAAGGTAGAAGCAAAGAAAGCCCCCGCCCCAAGTGTTGAACCCATCACGCAATCGGTTGAAGTTGCGCAAACGACACAAGAACCGGAAACAGCCCTGATGAGTGCAAAAGAACGCAGTAAAGCCTTACGTCAAATGGTGGCGGATATGGAACAAATGTTTGCCCGCAAGATGACACAGTAAAGGATAATCCGGTTATGATGCGCAGCCTTCCCCATAAACTTTCCCTGACGATGACGCTTGGTTTTGCGCTCTGGTTGGTGCTGTTGTGGGTCATGCCGGGACAGGAAGAGCATAAGGTAGAGAAGGTTCAACAGGTCCACGAAGAAAAACCCATAACCCAACCTGTTGAAGATTCTCCGATTGTGCAGGCGGCAATTGTTTTACCGTCACCGCCCAAGGTGGAAATAACAAAGGTTGAAGCGCCAAAGCCCGTTGTGAAAGCCCCTAAACGGGTTGAGCCGGAAAAAACAACAAAGAAGATCGTTGAAAAACAACCTGTCAAACCAACACCACTGCCCGTTGTTCAGGCCAAGCCAAATCCAGCCCCCAAACCCGTTGAAAAACAAGCTGAACCAAAACCGATAAAGCCCGCCCCGCCGATTGAAGCTGTTCAGGAAGTCAGTGTGGCACAGGCAACCGGGGGCCGTGCCTTATTGCGGGTCTTGGAACATGGCAAAGGCCCGCAGATTGAAATCGCATGGCCACAAGAGGCTAAAGCGCGTGATTTATTGTTTGCACGCTTTCAACAATGTTTCGGGATGGAAAGTGTGGTGATGGATGGGGCGGGTAATCTGTATCGCACAGCCGAAGGTCGCGGCACGCGTTGGGAAATCAATATGGATCGTTATAGCGGTTTTTTGCGGCAGGCTGCCGGACAGATTCCACAAGCCGAACGCCGTATTGAACAGGCGATTTTGCGTCATCATCGCGGGCTGAATGATCCGTCGTTGGTCCGTATTTTCCCCCGTCGCGTCGATGCCTCGTTGCTGGGGGGGCTTCAATCTATTGCGGGGCCCAATTACATGCAGGCCAATCACATTCGTGCACGCTATGAATTACAAAATAATCGGGTGGTTGTGCGCGATATTCGCCTGAATGGGGCGGTGATGGATGGCATGATCGCCCTTGCTCCATACAAACGGTGTTGAGGGAGAAAGTCATGTTGAAATCAGTATTGATCGTTCTTCTTACCTTAATGGGGGTGAGTGCCTGTGTCAGTAATCCGCAATATCGGGATTTAAAACAGGCAGATGAGGCTGAAATAAAAGCCACAGATGTCAATTTCCATGTGCTTTCGCCGTTTTATCGCGATCCCCCGGATTGTGTGGCGGTTATGATGTCCAATAATAAAGAAAACCCGCAAATGACGGCGTTAATCTCAACCGCATTGGCACGTCATTTGGGTGAAAAAGTGGATCGCGTGATTTTTCCGCGTAAAACCCGCCATCTGGCAAAACGTTTAGGACTTGATTTACAAGATAAAAGGGACCGGCAACGATTTTCCCGTCAGACAAAATGTCGCTTCTTTGCCGTGGCGGAACTCTATGATCTTGGCGATGATTATGTCGGTATCTTTGCCAAGAAACATATCGGGGTGCGGGTGGATTTAAAACGGATTTCCGATGATGCGCTTTTGTGGCAGGCCGCCCATACAGTGTGGCGCGCCGATGGTGGATTGCCGTTATCCCCCGTTGGGGCGCTTAGCGGTATGGCAAGTGCTGCGATGTTTGCCCAAGATAACGAGATTATGCCCTCTTTGATTGATGATGCGCTGCGTCGAATGGTGCGGACATTACCCTATGGTATGGCAGGCGTCGGCTCTTAAGCGTTTTTTTCGTTCAGCCAATTTTCAATTCCCCGCCCGGCACGTTTGCCAAGGGCAAAACAGCCCGTTAGCAAATATCCGCCTGTCGGGGCATCCCAATCCAGCATTTCGCCAGCGAAAAACAAGCCGGGGTGATGGTTGTGCATCAGGTTTGCGTTTAAATCCTTAAAAGACACCCCACCGGCACAACTGATGGCTTCTTCAATCGGGCGCGTGGCTTGTAAATCAATAGGCAGGTTTTTAATGGCTTCAGCCAGTTTATTCATATCTGAAAAAATATCCTTGCTGAGACATTCACGCAAGAGCGCGGCCTTGACCCCGTTCAACCCGGTTGTTTTGCGGATATGGTTGGATAAAGAGGCCCGCCCGCGTGCTTTGTTAAGGGCAGCTTTCAGGGTTTCAAGGCTGCGATCCGGGCAAAGGTCCAGATAGAGGGTGGCTGTCCCTGTCTGTTCCAATGATTCGCGCAAAGTGCGGCTATGGGTATAGACTGCGCTGCCTTCAACACCATTTTCACAAATGACGAATTCGCCTTTGGTGGTGACACTGTCTGCGCGCAAGCCCACCGATTTGACAGGGGTGCCTGCAAAACGGTCGATGAAAACAGGGGACCAGTCACGTATAAAGCCGCAATTGCTTGGTCTGAAATCATGCATCTTGATATGGCGGGTGGCAAAGGGCGTGCGCCAATGACCGTCGGACCCCAATTTAGGCCAGCTTATCCCACCCATCGCAAAGAGTGTGGCCTCACAAGAAAACGTTCTTTCCCCATCGGGTGTTTCAAAAAGATGACCGTTTTCAGCCCAATTCAGCCAGCGATGACGGGTGTGGATTGTTAAACCGTTGCTGCGTAAGCGTCGCAACCAACTGCGAAGAAGCGGAGCAGCTTTAAAATCGGTGGGAAAGATGCGCCCGGAACTGCCGATAAAGGTTTCGATCCCTAAATCCTGTGCCCAGTTACGGACGTCTTCAGGTTTGAAATCTTCAAGGATATCTTGGAAAAAGGGGAAGTTTGTATGATAGCGCGAGCGAAATGTGTCAAAATCTTCGCCATGTGTCAGGTTCATACCGCTTTTGCCTGCCATCAGAAATTTGCGGCCCAACGACGGCATGGCGTCAAACAAATGAACGTCAAACTCTTTGGTAACAAGATGTTGGGCAGCCATTAATCCGGCAGGGCCACCGCCGATAATCGCAATAATGGGTTTTGTCATGGTCGGGTACGCCCTAAAATAAAAAGAGAGGATGGTTCGGGGTGGACCATCCTCTCTATAGGGTCTATTTCAAACGGTGTCTAGAGGGGCTCACCGTTTGAAAGTGAGGCTTCTCTTAAGGGCAAGCAGAGAAGATGCTTATTTTATACGCCTGTTCCGGACAGTTTTTCTGTGAGGTGCTTCACAAACCTGTTATTTTATCTTCAACAATAATACCAAGGGCTAAAATCAAAGATGGTTGTTAGGGATAAAAAAGCGCTTCTGTCCAACAGTGAATTATTGAGCGGTCTGGACGGAGCCATGCTTGATCGCCTGTTGTCGATGACAGTGACACGCAGACTGGATAAAAACGAGACACTGTTCGTCAAAGGGGATCCGGGCGATAGTTTGTTCGGGGTGCAGGAAGGTAAAATCAAGATTGTGACGACTTCGCCCAATGGTAAGGAAGTCACCTTGAATATTATCGAGGAAGGGCAATTCTTCGGTGAAATTGCTTTGTTGGATGGTATGGACCGCACCGCTGATGCTGTTGCGATGGAAAAAACAGAAGTTCTGGTCATTCAGCGGCGCGATTTCATCCCGTTTTTGGAAAAACATCCAAAACTGTGCATTCAGGTGATGCAGTTATTGTGTCATCGTGTGCGCCTGACATCGGAAATGGTCGAAGATGCAGCCTTTTTGCCACTGGATGGGCGTTTGGCGAAACGTCTTTTAAACTTGGCGGACCTTTATGGGCAGGAACAGCCCGGTGGCGGTGTGTTAATTGGTTTAAACCTTCCGCAACAGGAACTGGCTCGTATGATGGGAACCAGTCGGGAAAGTGTCAATAAGCAGCTGCAAATTTGGCGCAATGAAGGCTGGATTGAATTGGCCCGTGGCAAGGTGACGATCTTGAACGAAGAAGCTTTGCAATATGTGTTGGAAGCCGCTGAATTTGATTGATCCAGCGGCTTGCCTGTCTGCAGGGTTAGGGGGCTTTTGACTCACTGCGTGCCATTTCTTCAATGGCGTGGTTTTCCAGATAATTCGTTAGATAATGATAGGCTTCGTCGATATCGTCGGTGACGGTAAAAAGCTTTAAATCTTCGGGGCTGATCGTGCCGTATTTGACCAGAGCCTCCAGATTAACGACATCGTTCCAGAATTCTTTTCCATACAGAACAATCGGCAATTTTTTGCTGACTTTGCCGGTTTGGATCAAGGTTAAGGCTTCAAACAATTCATCCAATGTGCCGTACCCACCGGGGAAAGCGACCATTGCCTTGGCAAGATACATAAACCAGAATTTACGCATGAAGAAATAGCGAAATTCAAAAGATAACTGGCGGGTGATATAGGGATTCTGGCTCTGTTCAAATGGCAAGGTGATATTGAAGCCGAGGTTCAATCCTTTGGCTTCGGATGCGCCACGGTTTCCGGCTTCCATAATGCCGGGCCCGCCACCGGTGCAGATAACAAACCGTTTCTTGCTGCCTTCCAGATTTTTAGACCAAAGGGTTAAGCGCCGGGCAAGTTCGCGTGCGTCCTCATAATAGCGTGACATTTTGAGGTCCATTTCCGCGCGTGTTAAATCACTACCCAGTTTTTTGGCTTCTTCGAGTTTTGTTTCAGCAACATCACGGGGAAGCAGGCGGGCGGAGCCAAAAAAGATGATGGTATCTTCGACGTTCTGGGCCTCAAAACGGGCATCGGGTTCGATATATTCCGACAGGATACGTAATGGGCGGCCTTCGCGGCCCTCAATAAAATGTTTGTTCAAATAAGCCTGAACGGGGGGATAGGGAGACTCAACCATACGACACCTCAATTTTTGTTGTTATTTTATAATACTTTGTATTTGTTAACAAAAATTGCAAGAGGGAAGATAGCGTTGAATTGTTCAGAATGGGGTCATTTTTCCCATTTGGAAAGGGCGTCATCATCAGAATCGCGGGCATCAACCCAACTGCCACTCCCGCTATCGTCCTCTTCAAGTTTCCAGAAGGGGGCCTTGGTTTTTAAAAAATCCATCAGGAATTGCGCGGATTCAAAGGCGGCCTGACGGTGCGCCGAAGCCGTAACCACCAAGACGATGTTTTCTCCCGGTTCCATACGGCCATAGCGGTGAATGATCAGGACATCTTCCAGTGGCCAGCGTTTGCGTGCGGTTTCTTCAATCTCGGCCAGTTTTTTTTCTGTCATGCCGGGGTAATATTCCAGCGTCATGGCGCAAACGCGGGTGTCGTCTTCCTTGGTATGTTGGAAATCGCGAACCAGACCGACGAAAGAACAAATGCCGCCTATGGCCGTGTTTCCCTTGCGTAGGGCATTGATTTCCGCCCCGACATCGAAGTTTTCTTTTTGCACACGGATCATAAAGTTATCCGCCTGTGACAGGTGGGAAAATGGCAAATTCATCATTGTTTTGGACGGTGTCGTCCATCTGTGCGTAATCCTGATTTAAGGCAACGCGGATAACTTTGTCTTCGCCCAAGGCATCCGCGTAAACGTCCCCCTTGGTGCGCAGGTGATCCAAAACATCACCAACGGTTTTAACGCTATCAGGCAAGTCGATTTCTTCTTCAGCGCATCCGATTTTTGTGCGCAGCCATGCGAAATAGAGAACTTTCATTACTGACTTACCTCGCTATAAGGGATGAAATCGACCAGATCACCGGTTTCAATTTTATGTACATGATCCGGAATTTCTATAAGCCCGTCCGTTTTGACCATTGAGGTTAAAACGCCGGATCCGGTGGTGTGGAACAATTCAACGACCGGGCCGTAAGGTGTGTCTTTCAAATAGGCCCGTTGCCATTCGTAACGCCCGCCTTTGTGGTCCAGTTCAAAAGCGGCGGCAACTTTGTAGCTGCGACTTTGAATATCGCTGCGCCCTGAAAAACCGGCAATCATGGGCCGGGCAATCATCATAAAGGTAACAAGGGTTGCAACCGGATTTCCTGGCAATCCAATGAAGGGTTTTCCGGCAATGTCACCCAAGGCAATCGGTCGGCCGGGTTTAATGGCAATGCGCCAGAAGTCGATTTTACCGAGTGCCTTGACGGCAGATTTTACGTGGTCTTCTTCGCCCATAGACACACCGCCGGAGGTGAAGAGAATATCATGATCTTGCGCAGCATGTTTCAAGGCATCGGTAATGGTGGTCAAATCATCCGGCAAAATGCCAAGATCGGTGACTTCAAACCCCATACTGTCCAGCATGGACATGACAGTGTAGCGATTGATATCGTAAATACAGCCGTCTTCCAAATCTTGTCCCGGGTCGCGAATTTCATCCCCTGTGGAAAAGACAGCGATTTTTAAAGGGGCGTAGACATTTAATTCCGTCTTGCCGATTGAGGCACATACCCCAATATCGGCTGCTCGCAATTTGCGCCCCTTTTTCAGGACAATATCGCCTGTTTGGATGTCTTCGCCTGCTTTGCGGCGATTTGCCCCTTGTTTGGCAGCACATCCCTTAACGAAGGTGACGACCCCGTCTTTTTCACAGGCGTTTTCCTGCATGACAACCGTGTCCGCACCTTGGGGCATCGCTGCGCCAGTGAAAATACGAAAGGTTTCACCTGGATTAAGGGGGCGATCCATCGGATGTCCTGCGGCAATCCGGGCGGTAACAGGCAATTGTGTTTCGCCATCTGGATTTAAATCGGCAAAGCGTAAGGCATAGCCATCCATTGCAGAATTATCGTGTGGGGGAACATTGCGCGCTGAGACGATATCTTCTGCCAGAATTTTGCCGACACATTGGCGCAGAGGTAAGGATGTGGTTTTGGCAATCGGCTTGACCGTTTCTGCGATTTTCCGGCGGGCTTCAGGCAGAGGCATCATTTCATCGGCATGGGAAAAACAACAGTCAAAAACGGGTGTCATGGTTCTCTCCGCAAATCCAGATGCGAGATAATAAAGTCTGCAATGCTTTCGATGTCTTTGAGGTCGATCAAGGGGCGCTCAATATCACGTAATTGTTCGTCACTGGCGACGGCAAGAATAGTCGGGTCGTTGGGCCAAAGCGGTTCGCGTCCATAAGATGGACGGTGGACCTCTATTTTTGGATGATTGTTGAATTTGAAGCCTTCGATCAGGATGAGGTCTACATCACTCATATGCTGGATGAGGTCTTCGATTTCGGGTTCTTCATCCCCGCGCAATTCGTGCAGCAAGGCCCAGCGATGACTGGAAGCCAGCATAACTTCCTTAGCCCCGGCTTCGCGCTGGCGATAAGAATCTTTGCCCGGTTGGTCGATATCGAACTGGTGATGGGTATGTTTGATGGTGGAAACGTTAAAACCATGTTTGGTGATTGCCGGGATCAGAACTTCCAGCAAAGTTGTTTTGCCGCTGCCGCTTTTACCAACGATACCAAATATTTTCATTTAATCGACCATATGTTTTAAACCGGTGCGTAGGTAGTCATACCCGGTAATCATCGTCAAAAGGGCTGCAAGCCATAATCCGACATATCCGACCGTAACGGTTTCAGCGACCCACAAATAAGGTCCGGCGTTTCCGACGATCAGAAAACCCAGTGCGAGCATTTGAATGGTGGTTTTCCATTTGGCCAGCAGGGTAACGGGAACGGATATTTTTGTTTCAGCCAAAAATTCGCGCAAACCGGATACCAGCAGTTCACGCACCAAAATAACGCCTGCAGCCAAAACATGGATGCCTTCGATTGGGCCAAACCCCATGAGCATGACAATAAGTGTCCCGATAAGAAGCTTATCGGCAATCGGGTCCATAAATTTACCAAGGGCGGATTGCAGATCCATTCTGCGGGCCAGCCAGCCATCGAAGAAATCGGTGATACAGGCATAGACATATAATGAAAAGGCCATCCAGTTGCCTTCGGGTTCGCCAACCATATATAGACCGACCAAAACGGGGATGATCAGAATGCGTGACGCTGTCAGGATATTGGGGACGTTCCAGAGCATTTGACTTTTTCTTTATATGAACAGGATGAGTGCAAAGGCAAAATAGACTATAGGCCTTTTAAAAAAAAGTGGCTTTTTTCTTATCGCCTTTTTACAAAATTTAACAGGTAAATCTTTTCCTTTTTGCCAAGAAGTCCATCCAAGTGTAAGCTAAAAGAAAACGGGCACGCACCAGAATGGGGGATATTAGACTTTATGGGAAAGAAAATACTCATAAATATGTTTTTTTTGTGCCTGTTCTTATCGGCACCCTTGCAGATATCTGCTGCCAACCCTTCGCAAAATTATGTGGAAGTTGCCGTCCCCATTATTTCACAATTGGTTCATCAGGATGGGACCGGGAAATGGCAAGGCCCGTTGATCGATCTTTTAAAGCGTGCAGAACGAGAAATTGGTATCCCTTTTCATTTGCGCATGGTGCCTTTTAAACGGGCGGTGCTGATGGTGGAAGAAGGCGATACTGATTTTGGTGTCTTTATGGAAAGCCCCAAACGCAATCAGGTCGGCATGCCGATTGTGAAGCTTGGGGATGCTCAATTCATTATTGTCTCGTTAAAAGACAAACCGATCCGTAGCATCAACGAATTGGAAAATAAATCCATTGCCCGTATTCGGGGCGGGGCAGAAATCAAGACCCTGAAGGGTGTACCCGGTTTGAAGTATTATTACTTCAATAATCACAATGATGGGACACGCCTTTTACAGTATGGGCGGGTTGATGCCTTGATAACAGCTGATTTTCGCCTGTTGGATGCTGTGGATCAGAATATGGTGACGTTTGCAGAATTGGCGGAACCTGTGCCACTGGAGCCTCGGGAACTTTGGCTCTATTGGTCATGGAAATCAAATCTGGATTTCTCGTTGGTTCGGCGCTTGAAAAATATCCCGGACCTGCATTTAGAACCGCTTGATCCAACGAAAATGCGCCAACGTTATCAAGCCAAATAGATTAATTTTCGTGAAAATGATCGTAAATCAGTTTTGCGGTTGTCTTGTTGATGCCGTCGACAGCCTCCAGATCGCTTAAACCTGCTTGGGCCACACCTTTTGCAGATCCAAAATGGTGAAGCAAGGCTTTCTTTCGTTTGGCGCCAATCCCACTAATACTATCAAGCACGGATTTTGTGGTGGCTTTGCCGCGTTTGGCACGATGGGTGCCGATGGCAAACCGGTGTGCTTCGTCACGCAGACGCTGGATAAAATGATTGACCGGGTCTGTATGTTCCAGTTGAAACGGTTCTTGTCCGGGAATGACGATTTTATCATATCCGGCATTGCGTTCCGGCCCCTTGGAAATACCGGCCAAGGTGACATCGTCGATGCCGAGTTCTTCAAAAACGGAAACAGCGACGCCCAATTGCCCTTTGCCCCCATCAATAATGACAAGGTTCGGCCATTGGCCTTTTTCTTTATCCGGGTCTTCCTTGATGGCACGGCTGAAACGACGGGTTAAAACTTCGCGCATCATGGCGTAATCGTCATCACTTTGCGCTGTTTTGATATTGAATTTTCGATAGGCATTTTTAATAAAACCATCCGGTCCGGCAGCAATCATGGCCCCGACCGAGTTGGTCCCCTGAATGTGCGAGTTATCGTAAACCTCGATTCTTTCGGGCATATTGTCCATCTGCATAATGCGCTGGGTTTCCTGTAATAATCGCCGTTGTGAGGCACTTTGTGCCAATCTGCGCCCCAAGGCTTCGCGAGCGTTGTTCATGGCGTGGGCGATCAATTTTGTTTTTTCGCCACGTTTTGGGCATTGTAGTGAAACCTTACGTTCAGCCCGCACGCAGAGGGCTTCTTCCAAAATGGCGTGACCGGGTAGATCATGACTGACAAGAATTTGTTTTGGGGGCTGTTTGTCAGCATAAAATTGTCCGATAAAGGCTTCCAGAATATCGGGTAATTCTTCTTTTGATCCATGTGCAGGATAATAGGCTCGGTTGCCGAAGTTGGCCCCCGCCCGGAAGAAAAAGACTTGAACGCACGTTTGTCCGCCATCAAGGAAACCAGCGATAACATCGGCTTCTTCCAGCCCTTGAATGTTGATGTCCTGACGTTGTTGAATGCGTGTCATGGCTGAAATACGATCTCGATAAATCGCAGCTTCTTCAAACTCGAGGTTTTCGCTCGCCTCTGCCATGCGTTGCGCCAGTTCGTTTTGCAAGGCCTTGCTGTCACCGCGCAAAAAACGTTCGGATTGTTCCACAAGTTTTCCATATTCGCGTACAGAAATACGCCCGACACAGGGAGCAGAACATCGTTTGATCTGAAATTGCAGGCAGGGGCGTGTGCGGGACGCAAAAATACTGTTGGAACAGGGGCGTAGCAAAAAAGCCCGTTGCAAGGTATTCAATGTTTCGTTGACGGCCCAGGCGGATGCAAAGGGGCCGAAATAACGTCCTTTACGATTTTTCGCGCCCCGATGTTTGAGGACTTGCGGGTAATCATGATCACCGGTGACCAGGATCATGGGAAAGGATTTATCATCACGCAATAAAATATTATAACGCGGTTTTAATTTTTTGATCAGGTTCGATTCCAGAAGCAAGGCTTCGGCTTCGGTATGGGTGGTAATGAATTCCATCGCATAGGTTTGCGAGATCATGCGTTGAATGCGGATGGTCAGGCGTTGTGGTGTTGTATAGTTGGCCACCCGTTTTTTTAACGATTTGGCTTTTCCCACATACAGAACATCGCCTTTTTCATTGAGCATTCGATAGACACCGGGCTGGGCATCTAGTGTTTTCAAATAGTTTTTGATTACATCCATACCACGGGTGAGCGAGCCTTTGATGCCGCTGTCCGGGACTTCCAATGTGTTGTTTTGTTCGTGCCTGATTTCGTTCATAAATTCAGAGATGGCCCATTCCCATCAATTCGTCAACCAATGTCATTGTCCTTTGCGGGATTTGTCGGCTATAACATTGGCAAAAATTCATTTCGGTTAGGACAAGAATGGCCCGCGTTCCCCATCCCACAAAAACGCATATCGCCCTGAATTACAGGGAACCGTTGTCGGTGCGCCTTGGACGCTATGCGCTCTATAGCGGGGCGACCTTTGCTGTGCTGGCAATCCTTTATAGCCTTGCGTGGTTTGGCACATCTATGTTGTTGCGTTCTGGGGTACAGGACTGGTTTGCAGCGCGCAATGCACAAGGCTATATCGCTAAATATGATGATAAAAAAGCACGCATCACGGGGTTCCCTTTCGCATTGAAAATCCGTTTGAAAGATGTTGTTTTTGCACCACCCCTTGATCCATCAGGAATACGCGGCTGGAGCTGGCAAATCGCATCACTGGATTTATCTACCCTCCCGCTGCCTTGGACATTACGGACATTAACAGTGGACATGAGCGCACCTCAAAGCTTGTCTCTGGATGATCGAACATATCGGGGGCAGGCAGAAAGATTTCAACTGACATTTGACTGGATGTCGAAGGGGGTGCCGGATGAAATTGGGCTGAATATTGCGCAATGGAACCTGCAAGGCGAACAGCATTCCCTAAGCCTTGATCACGTACAATTGGATGCCCTGCGCCAGTCATCCGGGGATTACCAGTTTGAACTGAAAGGCCGGGATATTGATTTACCAAATGGCATCATTGGTATGGGCAAAAAACTTTCCGAAGTATTGGTGCGTGGTCATTTTACACATGATTTTGCGATACAAAAATGGTCAAAGTCAGCGATTGAAGCCTGGCGCGACCGTGGGGGAACTTTAGAAGTTGAAAGATTGCTGATTGACTATGCGCCTTTGTCCTTGCAGGGTAACGGGACACTGGCGCTGGATGGTGACTTGCAGATTGTAGGGGCCTTTAGTGCCCGTATTCAGGGGTTCTTTGAAACCGTGGAACGTTTGCGCCGTGCCCGCGTTATTCGTGGCCCCGATGCCAGTATGGCCAAGGTTGTCTTGGGAATGTTGGCGAAATATCCAGGAAACGGCGGACCGGCAACCATAAGCGTGGCGCTAACCTTGCAGGAACGTGCCTTGTTTGCAGGCCCGGTTCGACTTATTGAAATACCGCAACTTAAGTGGTGAGAAAGATAAAATGACAAAAAATCCAAATTCTATTTCGGCGAAAGATCAGACCTATCACCTGCATCCTTATACAAATTTAAAGGTCCATGAAGAACAAGGTCCGCTTGTGATTTCGCGTGGGCAAGGGGTACGTGTGTTTGGTGAAGACGGTAAAGAATATATCGAAGGTTTGTCCGGCCTATGGTGTACGTCTTTAGGGTTTAATGAACCGCGACTGGTCAAAGCGGCACAAACGCAAATGGAAAAATTGCCATTTTATCATAGCTTCAGCAGCAAGGTACCGGACGTCACCGCAGAACTGGCAGAACGTTTGGTTCAGGTGACACCGGATGGGCTGGATCGTGTCTTTTTCTGCAATTCCGGTTCCGAAGCCAACGACACGGCGATTAAGTTCGTCTGGTATTATAATAATGCCCGTGGCAAGCCGGAGAAAAAGAAAATTATCGCCCGCGAAAAAGCTTATCATGGTGTAACGGTTGCGGCCGGGTCTTTAACCGGGTTGGCTTATGCGCAAAACGGTTTTGACCTGCCGGCAAGCGAACGTATTTTACGCACAGGGTGCCCGCATTTTTATCGTTACGCACAGGATGGGGAAACGGAAGAAGATTTCACCACCCGTCTGGCAAACGAGTTGGAACAACTGATTCTGGCAGAAGGCCCGGAAACGGTTGGTGCAATGTTTGCCGAACCGATTCAAGGGGCCGGTGGTGTGATCGTACCACCGCAAAGCTATTTCCCCAAAATTCAGGCCGTTTTGAAAAAATACGATATCCTGTTGATTGCCGATGAAGTCATTTGTGGATTTGGGCGAACAGGTAAAATGTTCGGGTCAGAATATTTTGGTATTCAGCCCGATATGATGGCGATGGCGAAACAACTTTCATCCGGTTATTTACCCATTTCAGCCTTGGCGGTGTCCGATCACATCTATCAGACGATTAAGGAACAAAGTAATACGTTGGGCGTGTTTGGTCACGGCTTGACCTATGGCGGCCATCCGGTGCCTTGTGCTGTGGCACTTGAAGTTCTGAAAATCTATGAAGAACGCGATATCTTGGGGCAAGTCAATGCGGTAAGCCCGTACTTTCAAGAACGGTTGCAAAGCTATCGCGATCATCCTTTGGTCGGCGAAGTGCGCGGTGTTGGCTTGATTGGAGCCATTGAGCTTAGCGCGGATAAGGCAACGAAAACACCGTTTGATCCCAGCCTTGCAAAGGCAGCAGGATTGATGAAAAAATGTGAAGAAAACGGTTTGATTCTGCGGGCTATGCCTGGTGATTGCGTGGCTTTTTGCCCACCGTTAATCAGCGAGCAACCGGACTTGGAAGAACTATTTAATCGCTTTGATAAAGCCTTGGCTGCAATCGAGTAATATAGAAAAGAGCCTCTTTCACAAAAAGAGGCTCTTTCTTGTTTTATGAGAAAACACAGCGGTTATTGGGCTGCAACCCAGTTGTTTGCGGCAGCCAAACCATCTTCTAGCATTTGGGGCAATTGCGGCACAATCGGCGCAACATCCGGGCCTTCGCCTGTGACAAGCTTACGTTCAATAATCGCGCTTTGTTCAGAAACGACTTTAAGCCCAAGTGTACCTGTGGATGATTTCAGGGTATGAGCCTCTTTACGTAACTCGTCCATGTCGCCGCGTGTCAATAAGTCCTGCATGCGGGCTACGCGATTACCTGCATCGTCGGTTAAATCTACCAAGAGAGTTTCGATCAGTTCAATGCCAACCTGTTCTGCTAGCTCTTTTAAGGTATCCTCACAGAGTATATCGTTCATTTGTCTCACTCTTCTTGATGCATATATAAGGTCATAATGACTTATCCGTACCGTCAATGCAATGTTGGATTGACACCTTGGGATTGTGCGCCGGGGATACGGTCTAACGAAGGCATTTTTATTTCGATGATTGCAGTCGAAATCTGTTCTGGTTCCACATCATCGAGATGCAAAATAACTGCGCGTCCAATTTGCAGGGAGGCGGCAATCGCCCATTCAAGTTGAGAAAGGGCCTTTTGGTCCCCATGCGCCTGTGCTTCCGGCAGGATACGGTGTTGTAAAAATTGCGCAACACCAGCAAAGGCGCGTGAGGCAGCTTGGGCGCGACTGGCGAGTAGACTGATCCGAGAACCACTTTCCAGTTGATCGGCAGCTTGATTTAATTCTGCCATCATGGCGGTTACGGCAATGTTGCTTTTGTCTGTTTTTGCTGCGACAAAACGCAAAAAGCCTGCATAAAATTGATAGTTTTCAGATATTTTAGTCATCGTCCAAATCGTCGTCGTGTATGTCAGAACCTGCCAATGCATTGGGCATATCCAGCCAATGCCAATGGCGATAGACTTTATCGCAGGCCTCGTCCAGTTGGTCCAGCAGGTTTTCATCTTCTGAGGCGATGATATAGCTTTCTTCGTTGGCATCTTCAACTGCACAGGCAAGGAGTTCTTCCATCCCGGCCGCGCCGCGTTCGACTTGTATCAGGGTGAAAACATCTTCATCGTCGGCATAACCGCTGCCTTCGATATTGACGATGATGATGAAAGGGGTAACTTCAAACTGATCCTGAACATCATCGCCTTCACGATCCATAATAATATCGCGGATGGTGGCAAGGCGTTGGGCGATAGCTTCCATGTCCTGTTGGCTCATGTTTTTCTTTTTCCTTTTATAACGGAATGCGACAGGTCACCATTGTGCCCTTGTCTGGGATGGAATCCAAGGTGACGGTGCCGTTATGCAATTCAATAAAGCGTTTGACCAGTGTTAATCCCAATCCGGCCCCGCTTTGTCCGCTTGCATCATGATCCGCACGCTGGAAACTGCCAAAAATGCGATCTTGATCGGCTTGCGGGATGCCGCTTCCTGTATCGGCGACGCTAAAGACCAATTGATGCGGGTCGCGTTGTGCCGTAATTGTAATCACGCCGTTTGGCGGTGTGTAGCGAATGGCGTTGGTCAACAGGTTAAACATTACCTGTTTGAGGCGTTTTTCGTCAGCTGTAATGGACCCGATATCCTGTGCGCAGTTGAACTCGATACTGAGACGGGCATGTTTTGCACTTTCCCGAACCAGTCCCAGAACGGACACCAGCATATTTTGAACATCGAAGCTATCGAGTTCAAGGGCGAGTTGTCCGGCTTCAATACTGGCAAGTTCCAGAATATCATTGACGAGGGTGGCAAGTTGATCGGCGCTGGTCTGAATGCCTTTGGCATATTCCATCTGGCGATTGTTTAGTTCGCCGAAATACTGTTCACATAACAGGGCGGCATATCCGGCAACTGTTGTAAGCGGGGTGCGGATTTCATAGGACACATTGGCGATAAATTCCGATTTCAGACGGTCTGCTTCGTGCTGAGCGTCAGATCGTTCGCGCAGGGCCTGTTCGACCATCGCGCTGTCGGTGACATCCAAATAAGACAGAAGTGATCCGCCATCGGGCAAGGGAACGGAAGCATATTCAAGGATGGATCCGTCACTGCGCACAAGGCGTTGGTTATTGGGTTCGCGCATCATAATACGCGCAACCAGTTGTTCGCGGAAACTGGACCAGTTTTCAACCCCTTCGTAAAAGTCACGGCATTTTTCAAGAACATCGGTAATATGGGGGTGTGTGGCCATAAAGCCGTCCGGGAGATGCCAAATTTGGCTGAAGGCCGGATTTGACAGACGGACTTTACCGTTTGGACCAAACACAACAACACCTTCAAACAGGTTATCAAGTGTCTCGCGTTGAACGGCTGACAGGGCTTTGTTGGAACTTTCCAAGGCCAACGTGTCGGTGACATCTTCAAACGTCATGACCAAACCGCTGACGGGGTGCGGGCTGATAATGGCACGCAGGGTGGAATTATCAGGCAGGTGCAGGCTGGTTTCTTCCGGGGCCTGAAGTTCGACAAATTTTGCCAGTTGTTCCTGTCTGAATGCTTTGAAATTGGCATATTCCGGTAATTTGCGGGTTTCGCGCAGACGATCGAGCAATTCCCCGTAAGAAGGTTGCGCATCCAGCCATTTTTTATCCAACCCCCAGAGGTAGGCATAGGCACTGTTGTAATAGCTCAGGCGCGTGTTGCCGTCGAAAATGGCAATAGCGGTGACAAGGTTTTCAAGGGCGGCGCGTAACAGACTTTCTCCATGTTTAGCGTTTTTCATGGCGAGATCAAGGGCACTGATATCTTCGGCTAACCCGATCAACCCTTCGCCACCGGGCAAGGGGATTTCGGTTACTTCAAACAAGCGGGCATTTTGGGCAACAGGCAGGCTGACGCGTTCTTTCGCAGCGCGCCCAGTCTCAGCCGCACGTTGGGCAATATGACGGGTATGATCGCCATCAGGGGCAGCCGGGTTATGAAAGATGATATGACCAGCACTATCGCGCATCCAGATGGGCAGCGGCAGGCTTTCCAGCACAGTGATGAGGCGGTCGCGTTCCTGCGTCATGGTTTGCAGGGACCTTGCCATCGGTCCATTGGCCACCACGGCCCCGTTGGCAAGGCGCATCCATAACAGATCAACTAGGGGATCGCCGTTTTCGCTTAGAACCCGCTGCCCGACAGCTTGCACAACCCGGTCATCCCCGCCATGAAGGGGCAGGATAATATCAAAGCTTAATCCTTCATGATGCAAGTCTGCGACGGCACCATTGAGCGTACGCGCAGCTTCTTCGTCGAAACATTGGAGAATATCACCGTAACGCGATTGGGTTCCCTTGGGGAGATCCAGTAACACGGCCATGCGTGCGGAACAATTTTCAACGCCGTTGACCACATTCCATCGGTAAAGCCCATCAGGGATACCGACCAGAACTTCCTGAAGTTGGATAATTTGTTGACCGAGAACATCACGTTCCTGCTTAGTCTTTTTATCGCGTTGCCAAAGCCACACGATCGCGGGCACGCTTAAGCCAGCCATCGCAAACATGCCAATCAGGAACGCCCCTAATGAATCCATCTATCGTCTTTGCCTGAAATATTTTTTTCGATTCTACGCACTTATTGCGCAGAGTACAAGATTTGCGTCTAACGCCTTAAATTAGATGGAAAATTCCTTTTGGCAATGGGGCGAAGTTAAAGAGACTGTTTTTTGCATGAGACGGCATAGCTCCATAAACAAAGAAAAGCGCCTTCTGGATATGGTGAAGGCGCTTTTCTATTGTTTTAGATGCGCCCTTCTTCAAGGGCATGACAGGCAACGGCTGCACCATCATCCAGTTTGCGTAGTAACGGTATTTCACGTTTACATCGCTCGTTGGCGTAGGGACATCGGTTATGGAAGACACAGCCCGAAGGTAAATTCATTGCACTGGGGACTTCGCCGCTTAATTTGGTGTGGGTCATTTCTTCGCAAGACAATTTAGGAATGGCTGCAAGAAGGACTTGTGTATAAGGATGGCGCGGTTTGGCAAACAGGGTTTTTGTATCTGCTAATTCACACAAGGTTCCCAAATACATGACTCCGACTTTTGATCCGAAATGTTCAACGACGGACAAGTCATGTGTAATAAACAGATAGGTCAGGTTACGTTTTTCCTGCGCATCCATCATCACGTTTAGGACTTGCGCCTGAATGGAAACATCCAAGGCGGAGATCGGTTCATCTGCAACAATAAAATCGGGATCAACCATTAAGGCACGTGCAATTGAAATACGTTGGCGCTGCCCACCTGAAAATTCATGTGGATAACGTTTCCCCCAACTTGGATCGTTGCCGACGGACACCATGACCTGTTCTACTTTTTCTTTCACTTCCTTGTTGCCGAGATCGGGGAAGTGAAAACGTAGCGGCTCTTCCAGTGTTTTCTGGATGGAGCGACGCGGGTTAAGCGATGCATAGGGGTTTTGGAAAATCATCTGCATATTGCGATGATAAGGTAAACGGTCTTTGTGTTTCAGGTTATCAATGCGTTGTCCACGGTAATGAATTTCACCGGCGCTGGGATGGATTAATCCCATGATGGTGCGTGCCAGTGTGGATTTTCCACAACCAGACTCCCCAACCAGACAAAATGAATCCCCTTCGTTAATACAAACGGACACATCGTTGATGGCCTTGACTTGTGGCTTTTCTTTTTGCAGAAAATGACCACCCAGTTCAAAAATTTTATGAACTTCTTTTGCTTCTACGAGCGGTGTTTGGCTCATGTCAGACTCCCGTTCTCTCGTAATTCTTTTGCTTTGTAACAGCGCACCAGATGACCGTTTAAATCTTGCAGGTCAGGGACTTCTAGACAGCAGCGTTCTGAAACATATTCACAACGCGGATTGAATGAACACCCTTGGGGCATAGCATCCAGTGTCGGCATGGACCCCGGAATTTGATAGAGCCGTTTACCTGCACTGTTTTGTTGTGGCAGTGCATGCATCAAACCATGTGTATAGGGATGGCGTGGGTTTTGAATGACATCTTTTGTCGCCCCTTTTTCTGCAATACGGCCTGCATACATGACGATAACCTGCTGTGTAACCTGAGAGACCACCGCCAAATCATGTGTAATCAGGATGAGGCCCACGTTATGCATTTTGCAAAGATCAAGCATCAAGGACATGATCTCGGCCTGAATGGTGACATCCAGTGCCGTTGTCGGTTCATCGGCAATGATCAAGCTGGGTTCGGTCAATAAGGCAATGGCGATAACCACGCGTTGACGCATGCCGCCAGACAGTTCGTGTGGGTAGGATTCCAAACGTTCCTCAGCAGAAGGAATACGCACTTCATTGAGACGGTCAATCGCGATAAGCCGGGCTTCTTTCTTGCTTATATTGCGGTGGGCTTGCAAGGTTTCAATCATTTGTGTTCCGACGGTGAGAACCGGATTAAGGGTCATCATCGGGTCTTGAAAGATCATGGAAATGCGGTTTCCGCGAATGGAACGTAATTCCTGTTCATTCATTTTAGACAGGTCATGGCCTTCGAACAAAATTTCGCCTTGGGCAATCCGTCCGGGTTTGGACAAAAGGTTGAGAATAGCAAAGGCCGCAAGGGATTTACCTGCGCCGGACTCCCCGACAATGCCGAGGCGTTCGCCCTTATCAAGCGTGAAATTCACATCGCGCAGTGCCTTAAGGACACCACGACGCGTCGGGAATTCCACATGAAGATTTTTAACTTCAAGCAGGGACATATCGATTACCCCTTGTAGAGTTTGGGATTAAGCACATCACGCAGCCAATCGCCCAACAGGTTGATGGTCAGGATCAGTGTAATCAGGATGAGAGAGGGGATCGTCGTAATCCACCAGGAACCGGAAAAAATAAATTCAAACCCGGAACTGATTAAAGAACCCAAAGACGGTTTTGTCACCGGCATGCCCAGCCCAAGGAAGGAAAGAGCTGCTTCGGAAATAATCGCATTGGCCACCTGAACGGTCGAAATGACCAACAAGGGAGACAACGTATTGGGCAAGATATGACGGATCATGATGGTGGGGGAACTTAGGCCAATGACGCGGGCGGCATCAACATATTCCTTGTTCTTTTCTGCCAGAACAGAAGCGCGGATCGTTCGCGCATATTGTGGCCATTCCGCAATGCCAATGACCATGACCAACATGAAAATGGCCATTTCCTCGTATAGTTCCGCCCCGAAAGTGGCTTGAAAAACAGCCAGCACCACAATGGCAATCATCATGGTCGAAAGGGAAAGCTGAATATCGGCCATCCGCATGAAAAAGGCATCCACGCGCCCGCCGACGTATCCGGAAATCAAACCAATGGCAATCCCCAGTCCCATTTGGACGGCAACCGCAAACAGGCCGATGGCGATAGAAATGCGCAAACCATATAAAATGGCGGATAGCATGTCGCGCCCTTGTGCATCCGTTCCCAAAAGGAAACGTTCATCGGCTTCAACATCTTCCGTACCGGCCCAGGCTGGCGGGATTTCTGAATCCATAATGTCAATCTGACTGGGATCATGCGGGTCGAAGGGGGATAAGACAGGGGCCAACAGAGCCGCCGCAAAAAACAGGAACATGATGCTAAAGCTGATCATGGCCACACGGTCTGTTTTAAACTGATAGAAGAAGTCTGAATCGAGGAATGTTTTAAGACGGCTCATTTAACCTCTTCCTACAAGTCGGACCATGGGGTTGACGAATGTATAAAGCAGGTCAACGATGGTGTTGGTTGCGACAAAGATCAAACCGACAACAATGATGTAGGCAATGATCAAGGGCGTATCGACGCGGTTGACAGCTTCGATAAACATGAAGCCCAATCCCGGCCATTGAAAGACGGTTTCTGTTAAGATGGTATAGGCCAGCATAATCCCGATTTGCACCCCCCCAACGGTAATGACGGGGAGAAGTGTGTTCTTAAAGGCATGGAGGAACCAGACCCGGCGTGGGGCCAGACCTTTGGCCCATGCAAATTTGATGTAATCCTGTTCCAACACTTCCATCATTTCAGAACGGATGAGGCGAATGAACAGGGGAAGCATGATAGAGGAGAGAGCAAAGCTTGGTAATATCAGATGTTCAAGTCCATCAAGGCTCAGGAAGCCTGTCTTCCAGCCGGGGAAAATTTCCACCAGTTCTTCGCCGCGCCCAAAGGAAGGGAGCCAGCCAAGCGTCACGGAAAAGAGATAAATACAGAAAATGGCGGTCAAAAAGACCGGAACGGAAATTCCGACAATGCTGATGGCCATGACAAATTTTGACAGAAGGCTTTTAGGTCTGATCGCGCAATAACACCCCATCGGGATGGAGACCCCTAAAATAATAAGAGTTGCGCCGATAACCAAATCCAATGTGGCAGGGAATTTATCAAGAATAACATCCAAAGCCGGTTTTTTATAAAAATAGGAATCGCCGAGATCCCCTTGCACCGCTTTGGTAATAAAACGACCGTATTGAACCAGAAACGGGTCATTCAGGCCCATTTCGTCACGTAGTAGTTCACGCTCTGCTTCCGAGACGGAGACGCCGACCATTTCGCGCAAAGGATCACCAAGATTGTCCTGAATGGAAAACCCGATAATCGAAATGACGAACATCACGACGATAGCCTGGAAAAAGCGTTTTATGAAAAAGGCAACATAAGCCATTTCACGCCCCAAGTTTATTTTGAGATATTGTCCTGAAATGCAGGATATCAATGCGGAAAAACCCTGCAAAATGCAGGGAGATTTTCCTAAAAAAAAGGGTCGCCCGGTGGGGCAACCCTTTTCTTTATACGGTTTTAGTCAACAACGAGGTCGCCCAGATAAGGGAAGTTCATCACGTTGACGATGTCTTCGATATGAACGCCTTTACGTGCAGCCCAAGCAAGGTTTTGCCAGTGCAGCGGCACAAATGCGCCATCTTCGTAAGCGATTTTTTCGACTTCCTGCAGCATTTCAGCACGTTTTTGCATATCAACGATTTCGTTGGACTGGTTGATCAACTCGTCCAGTTTGGCGTTGGAATAGTTGCCGGAGTTATACTGACCTTTGCCTGTGTCTTTATTCGGCGTCATCAGCAGAAATTCTGAATAGTTGGCAGAATCTTCTGTATCCGGGTGCCAGCCGATCATCATCATGTCAGCGGCGCGTTCGTCGAATTTAGGCCAGTATTGTGCTTTCGGCATGGTTGTCAGGTCAACTTTGATGTTGATTTTAGACAGCATGGAAGCCACAGCTTCGGCAATTTTGGCATCGTTTACGTAACGGTTGTTCGGCGCCATCATGGTGATGGTGAAGCCTTTTTCATAACCAGCTTCTTTCATCAGGGCTTTGGCCTTCTTCAGATCGTAGCGCGGTTTCAGGCTTTCAACATGGCCCAGCTGGCCTTTTGCAGATTGTTGACCGGCAACGGTTGCGAAACCCTTCATGATTTTTTTGACAATACCGTCATTATTGACAGCATGAATGATCGCCTGACGTACGCGTTTGTCTTTAAACGCTTCTACACGTTCCTGGTTCATTTGGAAGGTAATGATACGTGTGCCACCCATGGTGACCAGATTTGTATCTTTATTTTCTTTAATACGTTTTAAGTCAGTCGGGGGAACAGGTGCGATGAAATCAACATCACCAGAAAGCAAAGAAGCGACACGGGTCGGGGCTTCTTTAATCGGCGTCAGGATGATTTGGGACACATTGCCTTTGGTTTCTTTGTCCCAATAATCGGCGAAACGTTTAAATTCAACACGCACGCCTTGTTCGCGGCTTGCAACAACAAATGGGCCGGTACCGGATTCATGGGTAGAGGCATAAGCATCGCCGTGTTTTTTGACCATGCCTTTCGGGTTGCCGTTGTCGTCTGTCCCGCTGTAAAATTTGGAATCCATCGGGAAAAGATAAGTCCCCATTGTCAGGACTAGCGGGTAAGGTTTGTCGGTCATCAGATCAATAGTGTAGTCATCAATGATCTTGCTGCCGGAGAAAGGTGCGAACAGACCTTTAAAATCCGGGCTTTCTTTGAGGCGGTCCAATGTCCATGCGACATCATGGGCAGTAAAATCATTGCCGGAATGGAACTTAACGCCTTTGCGCAAATGAAAACGCATGGTGGTGTCGTCGATTTGTTCCCACTTGGTGGCAAGGCGACCTTCATAGGACAGATCCTGTTTGAAACGGACCAGTGGATCAAAGACCATATGCGACATTTGCAAGGTTCCGCCGGACAGTTGTTCGTGCGGGTCCAGTGAAACAGGGTCGGCATCATAGGCCATTTTTAATGTTTTTGCATGGGATGGGGCGGAAATGCCCATTCCAATGACAGCAGCCAGTGCAATACCAGCAACCATTCCAATTTTACGGAATTTCATATTTTATTTGCTCCCTAACCTGCCCATTTTTTTAATGAGCGATAATTTTTACATTTGTGTAAAAGCAGTCGGTATTCTGCCAAAGCTTTTGTATTGTGACAAAACAATTAGACGGCACACATAATACTTAGGAATTTTCCGATAATTTCAATAGAAACTTTCTTTTTTTCTGACCGGTTGGTTATATTGTTGCTTTTGCATTGCAATGCACAAAAACGAATCGGGAAAATAGTAATCTGGTATATATGTTGATTATACATAAAGTAAGAAGAATTGCGGGAACGTAGCGTTACTCTAGAACACCAGAAAGATGCAACTCAAGGTTTATTTGTTTGGATTGTGTTTGACCTTTATATCATTTCGGCCCATTCTGTTTTTTCGGGGTTAATAGGAGAAAGTCTGTGATTAAATGCCTTGGGTATCTATTTGGTATATGGATGGTATTGCTTGCCAATAGTGATATTGCAGATGCTATGGAACCGGCTGACCAACGAATTTATCAACAGATCACGCGTGAAATAGATAAAACGTTTCAAAATAGTCAGGCAGACCTTCAGGTTGCTGTCAAAGATGCGATTGTAACGATAAACGGCTACGTTGATACAGGGGCGCAAAAATACGTTCTGGAAATGATCGTTCGCAGAAATTCTGATGTACGTAATTTCAACAATCAGATCCGTATTCGCGGTGTGAAAGAAAAAACAGACTATACGTGGGACTAACGCGTATTTTTTTTAGGATTCGACCAGTTCTTCTGCTTTTTGTAAATCGACCGAAACCAATTGTGAGACACCACGTTCCGTCATCGTAACACCGAATAAACGGTGCATACGCGCCATTGTCATACGATGATGGGTGATGATGAGAAAACGGGTTTGTCCGCTTTTGGACATTTCTTCCAACATGGTGCAGAAACGATCAACGTTGGCATCATCCAGCGGAGCATCGACCTCGTCCAGTACACAAATCGGGGCGGGGTTGGTCAAAAACACCCCGAACAGTAAAGCCAATGCCGTCAATGCCTGTTCTCCACCGGACAGCAGGGATAGAATTTGCATGCGTTTGCCGGGCGGGGAGGCTAAAATTTCAAGTCCGGCCTGAAGGGGGTCGTCATCTTCAATCAGTTCAAGATGCGCCTGACCACCGCCAAATAATCGGATGAAGAGTTCCTGAAAATGACGGTTTACTTCGTTAAAAGAGGTCAGAAGGCGATCTCGCCCTTCACGGTTCAGTTCGGCAATACCTTGACGCAGCTTGTCGATTGCCTTGAGAAGATCATCGCGTTCGCTGGCCATGGTGGTGACTTGTTCGTTTAGTTCGTTCAGTTCTGTTTCTGCACGCAGGTTTACCGGCCCCATCGTATCGCGTTCACGATGTAATCGATCCACGCGTTTTTCTGCTGCGTCCAGATCAGGCAGCTCGGACCCTTCTTCGATTTCGGCAATTTTTTCCAGTTCTTCGGCCTTGCAATCCAGACGGTCACGAATACGTTCGGCCAAGGCCATACACAGTTGTTTGCCCTGTGCGACATGACTTTCAAAACGCACGCGTTCTTCACGACATTTGGCCAATTCGGCTTCTGCCATACGGGCATGTCCGTCCACTTCACGCAAATGGGTTTCAGCTTCGACCAGTTTGTCGGCGCAGAGTTTTCTTTTTTCGTTTGAACGCTCAATACCGTCCAAAAGCGCGTGACGTTTTTCTTCAATCTCTTGTGGGCGCTCGCCAAGGATTTCCAGTTCTTCCATTAATCCTTCGCGGCGCATTTGTAGTTCCTCCATATGATGGAGGGCGCGCTCGGATCGTTTTTTCCATGTTTCGATCTCTTCGCCAATTTCACTGAGGCGACGGGCCCTGTTTTGTGCATCTTGATTTATGCGTTCATAAGCACTTTGATGATCGAGTAATAAATTGCGTTTATCGGCCAATTCTTCGCGCAATAGGGCAAGCTGTTCGCGTCCTTCGTTATCGGCGGGAAGTTCGCCTAAGGCGTCTTGTGCTTCGATCAGGCTGGCTTCAATATCCTCGCCTTCTTCGCGGTTGCGTTCCAGGGTTTCAATTAGGTTTTCCAGTTTGGCTTCGAAACTGGATCGTTTGTTATTCAGGCTTGAAAACTCGTTTTGGGCTTCGTTCAACCGGCTGTTGGTTTGGCGCAATTGTTCACGGAAGACCTTTTCTTGCTCGCTACAGTTGGCTTCAGCTTCTTTGGCGATCTCAAGACGTGCCTGCGCTTCATCGTTTTTCCCCCGTGCTTCTTCCCATGCGATGCGAATTTCCGCCAATCGGTTTTTCTGTTTTAACCGTTGCGCGGCGGCACTGGGGGCACCGGGTAAGGTGACAAATCCATCCCAACGCCACATGCCACCGACTTTGGAGACAAGGCGTTGACCTTGCTGCAGTTCAGATTGCAGGCGGGCGGCGTCATTGGGGCTTTCAACAATGCCGATTTGAATAAATCGACGTTGCAATGCATTTGGACCTTGCGCCACATCAGACAGAGGGGTGACATTTTCAGGTAAGGAAAGGGCCGCATTTAAAGGGGGCAAAATTTGCCAGTGCAAGCTTGCATCCGGGTCACAAGGTGCGGATAAATCGTCGCCAAGCGCGGAGCCCAAGGCAGCTTCAAATCCCGGTTGCACACTGATGTCATCCAGAACGGGTTTACCGGCGTCGCGTTCTTTGGGATCCAGCAATTCGACAAGTGCATCTTCTTCAGCTTCGAGTTTGGCGAGCACGCCTTGACATGTTCGTAAAGCTTCCAAGGTTTCTTGAACATGTTGTTGTGCCATGCTGCGTTTTTCTTCCGCCTGTTCTATGGCTTCTTCCTGTTCGAGACGGCGCTCGCTGAGTTCTTCTACTTTCGCTTCGGCATGGGCGAGATCGTCGGGTGAAATCCGGGTGGCTTCCAATTCTGTCTTTTGGCGTAGGATATCATCCTGACGCGCTTTGTTTTTTTGAAGTTGTGTTTCGATTTCACCAAGGCGGCGTTGCAAGCCTGTGCGTTTTGCCTCGGCTTGGGCAACATCCTGTGTCAGTTGGTTCAGGCGTTCCTCGCGCAGGGCGACTTCTTCTTTGATGACTTCCAGCCGTTCCAAGGCTTCTTCGCGCAGCATATCATCATCTTCACCTTGCAGATAGATCGTTTCGCGCTCGTTTTCCAAACGTCGATGGGCGGCTTCGGCATCTTTGGAAAAATCGGCTTCGCGTTCCAGATCCTGTGCGCTTTGTTGAATGCGGCGTGTCAGTTCAGTCTTTGCTTCTTCAAGGCGTTTTTCTTCACCGTCTAATTGCTCACGCGCAATGGATAAACGGTGTAATTCAGCTGCCGCTGCGGCTTCAGCTTCACGCAAGGCAGGAAGATGGAGCGAGGCTTCTGCCTGCACTTTGGAGGCTTGAGCAGCTCGTGAACTAAGTTCATTAACGCGTTTTTCAGCTTCTTTATACGCATTGCGTGCCTTGTCCAATTCGTCCAGTGCATTGCCCCAACGCATATAAAATAAAAGCGCTTCGGCCTTTCGGATACGATCGGAAATGGTGCGGTAACGGCTGGCTTGGCGCGCTTGTTTTTCAAGGTTTTTTTGCTGGGTCTCCAGCGTGATCAAGACATCGTCAAGGCGTGATAAATTATTTTCGGCTCCGCGCAGTCGAAGTTCGGCTTCATGGCGGCGTGAATGCAGGCCGGTAATCCCGGCGGCTTCTTCTAAAATAGTGCGCCGTGCTTGGGGTTTTGCACTAATGATAGCGCCGATTTTACCTTGTGAAACCATTGCGGTGGAGCGTGCCCCGGTAGCGGCATCGGCAAACAGCAATTGGACATCACGAGCACGGACATCTTGTCCATTTACCTTATAAAGGGATCCTTTTTGGCGTTCGATGCGGCGTGTGACTTGCAGTTCCACGTTGTCGTTAAACAGGGCTGGCGCGGTTCTATCGGAATTGTCCAATAAAATACCGACTTCGGCAACGTTACGGGCCGGGCGTTTATCGCTGCCGGCAAATATAACATCATCCATCTCGCCGCCGCGCATTTGTTTTGCACTGGTTTCTCCCATGACCCAGCGCAGGGCTTCGACCAGATTGGATTTGCCACAGCCGTTCGGCCCGACGACACCGGTCAACCCGGTGTTGATCAGGAGTTCGGAATGATCGACAAAAGATTTAAACCCGGTTAAACGGAGTTTCTTGAACTGGATCAAAGTGTGGAATTACCCGTAAAAGCCCATTACAAAAAAGAAAGACGCACCGGATATTAGTGGTGCGTCTTTCCAAAGGCAATTTTAAACTGAACGGAAGATTAGTCCAGCTTACTTTCGATAATCTCTTTAAAGCGGTCATATTTGCCGCTGCCGACTACTTTTTCGCCATTAATCAAAAAGCTGGGGGTAGAGTTGAACCCATGTGTATCCATGGCTTCTTTGCGAACAGCAATGATCTTATCCAGCAGTTTCTCATCGGCAAGGCACGAATCGATTTTTTCCTGGGAAAGGCCAGCCAGTTTTGCCAGTTTAAACAGGGCTTCGATCGGGTTTTTGGATGATACCCAGTTGGCTTGTTGTTGCATCAAAAGGCTGTTGAAGCCATCAAAACGGCTGGGTTCAACGCAACGTGACAACATTGCCGCTGTCGCACCGATCTGTTCGAACGGAAAATCTCGAAAAATGACTTTCACTTTTCCCGTATCGACAAAATCTTTTTTGATTTGCGGTAAAATATCATTGTGGAAGTCAGCACAGTGCGGACAGGTATAGGATGCATATTCAATAAGGGTTACCGGTGCGTCAGCATTGCCGACGACATGTTCTTTATATTCAGTTTCTGCATTGGCATTAAAACCTGCGAACAGAACAACCGCAGCAACGGCAATAAAACGGGCAATTTTTTTCACGAGGGAGACTCCGCACATAAACAATTTATCTAGCTTATGGAGAAGCTAGAGCCCGATTGTGGCAAAAAAAGGATGATTTTGTAACTCAACGATTTCTGGCTTCGATGACTTTGCCTAATTCTTCAAAGGCTTGGCGCATTTCGGGGTCTTTGATAGAATGAATTAATTCCGCCATGTGTGGAGAAAGCTGGGCGACAGGGTGCACCCGCTGGGCAAGAACCTTGCGACTGATCTGACTGCCGGTGGTTTCATTTTCATCAAACGGGCGCTTGGAAATACGAACTTCATTGACGGCGCGAAATCCAAAATGACCGTTGATGCGAAAAATAATTTGCGCGCTATGATGCTGCACAATGGTGTTAAAACCGGCACGAACTTTTAAAAATAAAGTGGCGTTTGCGCGTTCTTTCGGCGGGAAGGTGATCCGTTCTGGGCGGGTGTTTTGGGCAAGTGCCTGCCCGACTATTTTATCCCAACTACGCAAAATATCAGCACCGACGAGCCCCATTTGATTTAACCCCGGTTCAATTACGCCAAAAGTCAGGTCGTCAACCTCTTTCATATAACCGTTTCGAACCGGGCGAATACGGGTTTTGGAGGCATCTTTGTAATCATCGGGAAGGAGGTGCGGATTGGCGCGGGCAAAGGCTCTTTCCGCATCCGATCTCGCCAGTTCACGGCCCATATCGTCTTTGGCATTCAGCATTTCTTCGCGGTACGGTGTGCCGGGTTTGCCGTTTAACCAGTCTTCAAATATTTTTTGAAATTGTTTGAGGGACCGTTTGCGTTTGGCATCCTGTTTTTTGTAAACATCATCTGCTTTATAGGCCTCTTCTGCCTTTTTTAACAACTGAACGGCCTGATTTTCACTGCCAGGTTTGGCGAGTGTCCGTTCCAATTGTTGTGCCGTTTTTTCGCCTTTATCCGCGTTGAGCCAAGCGATGAAACGCTTGGGCAGGCTGCGATTGCGCCGTCGTTCTTCACGAATAAGAAAGTCGTCCAGCAGGGGATACATGAAAGGTCCTTGTCTTTTGATGGAACAGAGAATACTCCTATCCTTCAGAAATTCACAGTAGGATATTGCATGACAGACAGAGCAACGCAATTGCTGGATTGGTATGATCGCGAACGCCGTGATTTACCGTGGCGGATGGAACCCGGTCAAAACGCCGATCCTTATAAAGTTTGGATGAGCGAAATTATGCTTCAGCAAACGACAGTGGCAAGTGTGAAATCCTACTACAAGGCCTTTTTGGAAAAATGGCCCACCGTGCAGGATTTGGCAGGGGCGGAACTGGACGAGGTGCTCCATCTATGGCAAGGGCTTGGATATTATGCGCGTGCGCGTAATCTGCATAAATGCGCCGGTGTAGTGACGCGACAGTACAATGGGCGTTTCCCAGAAGATGAAAAACGATTGCTGGATTTACCCGGTATCGGCCCCTATACGGCTGCCGCTATTGCGTCCATCGCGTTTGGGAATAAGGCAACCCCGGTGGACGGGAATGTGGAACGCGTGGTTTCACGCCTGTTCAAAGTTGAAGAAAAATTACCAAAAGCAAAAAAGAAACTCGCAGAATTGGCCCAAACCCTGACGCCAGAGACACGCGCAGGCGATTTTGCCCAAGCAATGATGGATTTGGGCGCAACCATTTGCACGCCGAAAAAGGCGGCCTGTGGTCTCTGTCCGTGGATGAAAGCATGCGAAGCGCGATTGAATGCCGACCCCACTGACTATCCAAGGAAAGAAGCAAAAAAGCCCAAACCGACGCGCTTTGGATATGTCTTTTGGCTAACGCGCAAGGATGGGGCTGTTTTAATCCGACGTCGCCCGGAAAAAGGGTTGTTGGGAGGCATGATGGAATTTCCGTCAAGTGATTGGCAAGAAAAGACACTGAGCCGACAAGACGCACAACGTAAAGCCCCTGCACCCGCCCTTTGGTCGGAACTGGAGGGAACAGTGCGCCATACTTTTACGCACTTTCATCTTGAATTGAAGGTATTGAAGGGGCGCATAAGCGGCAATCCACCGACAACAGGGGTATGGGTTTTGCCCGAAAACTTGCAGGATTATGCGTTGCCGACATTAATGAAAAAAGTATTGAAAAAGGTATCACTCGACTTGTAAGCTATTGAAAGTTGTTATTTATGGGCTATTATTCAATAGCTTGATTTGAGTAATTGGGGACTACTGTGCAAGTTTCTTATAAGAGTTTATGTCTTTTGTGCTTATTTCTTATTCCTGCATGCCAATCAGGGCCTGCGAATAAGCCGACTATGTCATCTGTATCTCAGGCGGTACCCGCGTCACAAACGGATCGTCAGTTGGCTATGATTCAGGTGAACGAGCAGGGAAAGACACAGGATATACTTGGTTATATTGTTGCCTCTAAGCGGGCCGGGCGGAATCAACCTGTTAGTTTCTATAATCAAAACGATCGAAAAGTCTGTGAGGGCCAATACCATATTCGGCCTCATTTTAGTAAAGGTGAATTGGACGTCAGTTGTTTTAATGGTCGTATCCGAGGTTCGGGTGAATTTTTTATCGCGGGTCATCGTAATGGCCGCACTTATGGGACGGCAGTTGTCCGTATGCCCACAAGCCATTTTCGTTTGGTCTATGGTCTGACTGAAGAACAATATGAACAGCGACGCAAGGGCTTGATGACACAATGAAGTTGAGCTGGGCACTCTTACTTCTTTTTTTGCAATCAGGTCTTTTTCCTGCACAGGCGCAAACAGGCTTTCTTGATCTATGGTGTGAATATGGGGGGGAGGGATGTACGTCTGCCCCACGCCCTAATATGACGGCGAAACCCGCCAAGAAACCTCCTTCGAATGTAACCGATACAACGACTGTAAAACCGATACCTGATAAGAAAAAGACTCCTGTTGCGGCTACTCAAATCGTTAACAAACGCCCGCCAAGCGTTCCTTTGATTAAGAAAAATGCTGTTTTAGCTAAGTCGGGAAATGTCACTTTCGGGCGATATTATGCCTTGGTGATTGGCAATAATGAGTATCCCAATCTGGATAAATTAAAAACAGCGGTTACCGATGCCAAGGAAGTTGCCGCCCTGTTGCGCAAATCCTATGGGTTTTCAGTGACGCTTTTGCTGAATGGGACGCGTGATCAGATCATTGCCGCCTTGGATGAATATCGAAAAATCTTAAAAAAAGACGATAACCTTTTGATCTATTATGCCGGGCATGGCTGGATGGATAAAGAAAGTGAACGCGGCTATTGGCTGCCGGTTGATGCCAGTCGTGATACGCGTGCGCGCTGGGTATCCAATGCCGATGTCACTGATACCTTGAAAGCGTTGAAAGCGCGCCATGTGATGATTGTTGCCGATAGCTGCTATGCAGGCACATTAACCCGATCTGCGGGTGAACTTGATCAAACGCGTGGCTTGAAGTTGACGCAACAACCCAGCGCGTATCTGGAAACACTTGCCGGGCGAAAATCGCGCACCGTTTTGGCATCTGGGGCGCTGGAACCGGTCAGTGATTTGGGCGGAGGGAAACATTCGGTTTTTGCCTATGCCTTTTTAAAAAGCCTGCGTGACAATACAAAAATGCTGGATGGCACCCAATTGTTTGGTGAGGTGCGTCGCCAGGTTTTATTGAATGCACGCCAAACGCCGCAATACTCCAATATCCGTTTTGCCGGGCATGATGTGGGTGGTGATTTTATTTTTCTGCGCCGTGATCAGTAACAAGACTGTGACATGACCTTGTATTGCGTGACCGTTCTTTCCATTTAAGTTAGTGTTTTGAAAAACGGACGAAATGGAAAGAAGACATGAGCGATAAATTAAAAAAAACGGATGAAGAGTGGCGCGAAGAATTGAGTCCGGATGAGTATGCTGTCTGTCGCCAGCATGGGACGGAACGCGCCTTTACCGGACGGTATTGGGATACAAAAACGCCCGGTGTCTATCATTGCGCTGGATGTGGGGAGCCGTTGTTTGGTTCCGATACCAAATATGATTCCGGCAGTGGTTGGCCAAGTTTTTATCAACCCCTTGATCCCGACAGTGTAGAAGAAAATCGCGATACGACCCACGGTATGATCCGAACGGAAGTTCATTGTGCGAAATGTGATAGTCACTTGGGTCATGTGTTTGAAGACGGGCCGCAACCGACCGGATTGCGCTATTGCATTAATTCGCTGTCCTTGAAGTTACACGAAAAGTAAGTTTTATGCGCAATTCGCCTGCGATTTGGGCATTGGTTTTACCGATTATTCTGTCCAATATCACGGTGCCTTTGATTGGCGCCGTGGATACGGCTGTCATGGGGCATATGGAAACAGCGGCCTATCTTGGGGCTGTTGCGGTGGGCAGTTTAATCTTTGATTATATTTATTGGGGGTTTGGGTTTCTCAGGCTGTCAACGACCGGGTTGACGGCGCAAGCCTTGGGGCGCGAAGACGGGGAAGAAGTTCGTGCTCTGTTTGCCCGTGCCCTGATTTTGGCGTTGCTGGCCAGCGCCCTGTTATGGGCGGGGCAATCCTATATTTTTCAACTGTCTGCCTATTTGATTGAAGCCAGTACTGAGGTTGAAGCACTGGCCAAAACCTATTTTCAAGTGCGGATCTGGTCAGCCCCGGCGGCCTTGATCAATTATATTCTGATCGGCTGGATGTTGGCGTGTAAGGATACCAAATCTGTTTTGATACAACAGGTTGCCACAAATGTTGCTAATGTGGTGCTGGATCTTTGGTTTGTGATGGGATTGGGATGGGGAGTGGAAGGTGTCGCCTTCGCAACCGTTCTCGCCCAATATTGCGGGCTTGGCATCGGATTGATCCTGATGCGGCGTAACTTGGTGAAAATTGAAGGTGCATGGCGCCGCGAGGTGATTTTCGTCACCGAAAAATTTACAAAATTAATCTCAATGAACAGCGACTTGTTCATTCGTACCGTGTGCCTGTTATCTGCCTTTGCCTGGTTGACGGCACAAGGTGCGAAAATGGGGGATGCGGTCCTGGCAGCCAATGCGATTTTATTGCAGTTTTTGATGTTTGCTTCGTATGGGCTGGATGGTTTTGCCCATGCGGTTGAAGTCTTGTGTGGGCATGGGGCAGGTAAAAAAGACCGTATCGCCTTTCAAGGGGCTGTTCGGGTGACGACAAAGGCCGCGTTTTTAACGGCGTTTGGTCTGTCGGCATGTTATTTTCTGTTTGGGGATATGTTGATTAACTTGTTCAGCAATCTCCCGGCAGTGTTGGATACGGCAAAACAATACTTGATCTGGGCCGTGGTGTTGCCGGTGATTGCGGTTGGGGCGTTTCAAATGGATGGTATATACATGGGGCTGACACAAACCCGCGTCTTGCGCAACATGATGGTGTTATCACTGGGATTATACATTCCCTTAAGTTTGATTTTGCAGTCTGTTTGGGGAAATCATGGTTTATGGGCGGCGTTTACCTTTTTTATGGGAATGCGCGCTATAACATTGGGGATGACTTACACCCGTGTTGAACAGAAGGTCTTTGCATGATTTCACGACGCACTTTTTTAATGGGCTGCTTACCGGCGGCGCTGACGGCATGTTCTACATCTGAAATCGTACGTACCATCAGTACGGCCGCGCGCGGTGGGTCTCTAAGCGGGGCTGTGCGTTCTGTTGCAACCTCCAAGGCGACAGGCTGGGCAAGTAATCCCAAATCTCTTGTGCGTGATGTGGAACGTCTGGATAAGTTTGCCCAACAGTTTTTGAAGGATGTAATCACCGTTTGGGGGCAGGATAACGCCACCACACCGTCCAAAAAAGTGTTTGTAAAATATAGTGATAATTATAAAAGCCGTGGGGTTATTGATTTTGATAAATCGTTGGTTCGGGTGGAAACATTGGAACCGGATCATTTAAAACGCGCGATTGTGACGACCTTGCTGTCACCGGTTGACCCGCGTGAGGTTGATTTGTTTTCTGCCGAGCCTGTTAAATTGGGGAAAGAGCCATTTTTATATGCTCAGGTGGTGGACCATGAGGGTAAATACATCCGATGGGGGTGGCGCGCAAACCGGTTTGCGGATTACTTGCTCAAACATAAAAAACAGTCCCGTCTAGTGACGCTGGAAAATGGGGTGTCCAAGACGGAAACCTTTGTTGAATTCCCCTTGGTGCGTAACCATACCAATACCCGCCAAAACAGATATGCGGGATTGGTCAATAAGTACGCAGGCCAGTATCGTATTGAGCGATCACTCGTTTATGCGATTATCAAGACGGAAAGTAATTTTAATCCATATGCCGTCAGTTGGGTGCCTGCGTACGGGTTGATGCAGATTGTACCGACAACAGCAGGGCGTGATGCCTATGAAGTTGTTCATGGACGCGCTGGGACGCCAACACGCAGCTATTTATTTGATCCTGAAAACAACATTCGGATGGGATGTGCCTATCTCCATATCCTGCAATCAAGATATCTTAAACAGATTAAGAACCCGACCACGCGGGAATATTGCGTGATTGCAGCTTATAACGGCGGGGCGGGCAATGTGTTGCGCAGTTTTCATAAAAACAAGGATCAAGCTTTTGCTATGATTAATAAATCTTCACCACGCGCGGTGTATCAACGGTTACGAACCAAGATGCCCAAGGAAAGCCAACGCTATCTTGAAAAGGTGACAACGGCCAAGCGGAAATTCTGATATGCAGGGTAAATCATGGGCTTAAAAAATTATTACAAATATACTTGACAGCCGTATGGATAAAGATTATCTATGGCGCTCAATATTTCGCACGGTTATGCGATTCTGTTATTTTCAGCTTAGGCTGACGTACTACGTTTCTCTATACATTGTGATTTCAATTGAACGTATCTCCACGCGTTGTGGGATGCGTATATTCTCATTCCAATTAAAGGACAATGTTATGGCTATTGGAAGTGTAAAGTGGTTTAACCCGACTAAAGGTTTTGGTTTTATTGAGCCGGAAGATGGCGGACAAGATGCGTTCGTTCATATTTCTGCTGTTGAACAAGCTGGTCTTTCCGGTTTGAACGAAGGCCAGAAAGTTGAGTATGAACTCGAAACAGGTCGCAACGGTAAGAAGTCGGTAACGAACCTCTCTATCGTATAACGCTGTGTTGAAACTGTCCTCCCGAACATTCGGTTTGGGGGGCAGTTCCACAAGCGAACGAAAGAGGAACGACCATGAAAAAACCCACTATGTCGAGGGCGGAAGAACTGGCGTTAAAAAGCCAATTAGACAGCGATAAATTTCTCGAAGAAAAACAAGATGCCGAGCGTCTCCGCACAGAGCGGATTGCAGATCTCAAGGCATTGAGACTTGAAAAAGAAGAAAAACAAAGAAACGCCACCCGAAAACTGGCTAGAGCGGTTCCAAAAAAATAATAATAAGGAATAATAAAATGAACCAAGGACAAGATTTTTTAATCAGGTATGGCATTCATAATTTTGTGAGTTACAACGAGCAGGGAAATAACCCGAGCTTTTTGATCCAAAAAACGGCCCATCATAAGATGGTGCAACATGCACAAAAACTGATTCAAGGGATGTATGGCGAAACGACTGATATTCGTCTCGCCTAAATATTATCCCCGATAAAAAATGAAAAGCGTGGCTCGATTTGAGTCCACGCTTTTTTTGGCTTTAAGCTAACGATTTACTCGCCATTTCGAAGGTGTCACCGGATAAATTGTCTGTAGAGATGATGCGTTGGAGTTGGGCTTTCATCAGGTCTTGACGTTTTGCATCGAAGCGGCGCCATCTGCCAAGCGGGGCAACCATGCGTGCAGCAATCTGTGGGTTGATTTTATCCAGTTCCAAGATGCGATCAGCGTGGAAGGCATAACCGGATCCATCTTCGTTATGATAATGCAATTGGTTGGCATGGGCAAAAACGCCGATCAAGGAGCGCACCTTGTTCGGATTTTTAATTGAAAAAGCTTCATGCGACATCAGGTTTTGCACGGTGTTTAGTGTGCCGGGCAGGCTGGACATGGCTTGAACACTCAGCCATTTATCCACGACCAATGCATCGTCTTTAAAGCGGGTGTAGAAATCTTCCAGCGCTTCAAGGCGGGCATCGGCTTCTTTGTTGGATAGGATCGACAAAGCGGCCATACGGTCCGTCATATTATTGGCATTGTGATATTGTGCTGTAATCAGGGCGAGGCAGGCTGGGTCGTTGTTTTCTGCAAGATAAGCGAGGCAGGTGTTTTTCAACGCACGTTGCCCACAGGATGCAGCATCCGGACTATAGGGTTTATCACTGCGCAAATCCCTGAATAATTTGAGGAAGTCTTCTTGGAGGTCTTCTGCGATATAATGGCGCAGGGCTTCGCGGGCTTGATGAATAGCAACCACATCTATGGTTTCCATTTGTTCTGCCAAGTAGCCTTCTGTTGGTAATTGCAGACAGAGGGCAATGAAATCCAGATCCAGTTGGTCATTTAACAGGGTTTGACGCAGGGCTTGGATGAAATCGTCGTCCTTTTTAAATGGTTTCTCTTTTTGATAGGCTTTGACCATCTCCAGTAATAGGTCTGTAGCATATGTCTGTGCGGCTTCCCACCGGGCAAAATCATCACTGTCGTTTGCCATCAGAAAGGCCAATTCCGTACGGCTGTACGAGGCTTTTAATCTGATTGGTGCGCTAAAACCCTGATTTAGCGAGATGACCGGTTCACTTTCGATATTTTCAAAACGGAAGGTTTCTTTGGCTTTGGAAAAAGAAAGAACATCGCTTAGAATCTCCGTACCTTCGAGATCAAGCAGGCCAATAGAAATGGGCATATGTAACGGTTGTTTTTCAGTTTGTCCCGGTGTCGGGGCAAGATGCTGGGCCAATGTCAAATCAAACTGCTGAGCTTCATGGTCATAGGACCAATGGGCGGTGACTTCGGGTGTTCCGGCTTGGGAATACCAAAGTTTAAATTGCGTTAGATCAATGTCGGAGGCATCCATCATGGCCGCAGCAAAATCGTCACAGGTGACGGCTTGTCCGTCGTGACGTTCAAAATAAAGATCCATACCTTTGCGGAAATTATCTTCCCCTAAAAGGGTATGCATCATGCGGATAACCTCGGACCCTTTATTATAGACGGTCGCGGTGTAGAAGTTATCAATCGCCATATATTGTTCGGGGCGCACCGGATGAGCCAGCGGACCCGCATCTTCGGGGAATTGTGCGGCGCGAAGAACTTTGACATTTGAGATACGTTCACAGGGGCGCGAGCGCATGTCGGAGGAAAATTCCTGATCCCGGAAAACGGTGAGGCCTTCTTTTAAGGACAGTTGGAACCAGTCGCGGCACGTCACCCGGTTGCCGGTCCAGTTGTGGAAATATTCATGGGCGATGACGCCTTCGATCCCGGCGTAATCCGCATCGGTTGCCGTGTCGGATTTGGCAAGGACATATTTGGTATTGAAGACATTCAACGATTTATTTTCCATTGCGCCCATGTTGAAATCACTGACAGCAACGATGTTGTAAAGATCAAGGTCATATTCCAAACCAAAGCGATCTTCATCCCACTTCATGGCGGCCTTGAGGCTTTCCATTGCCCAATCAACCCGGTCTTCATTGCCATGTTCGACAAAGATATGCAGATCAACAGTTCGCCCGGTGCTGGTGATAAAAGTATTGCTGACTTGTGCAAGATCCCCTGCCACAAGAGCAAACAGGTAGGATGGTTTGGGGAATGGGTCTTGCCAAACGGCAATATGTTGATCGTCTTCAACATCGTTTTGTTCAATTAAATTCCCGTTGGATAACAGGACCGGACATGCGGCCTTATCTGCAATAATGGTTACATTGTAGGTCGCCATGACATCTGGGCGGTCCTGAAAATACGTGATGCGGCGGAAACCTTGTGCTTCACACTGGGTGCAATAAGTCCCGTTGGATTGATAAAGGCCGCTGAGTTGTGTATTACCCTTGGGATCAATCTCGGTTTCGATGACCAGCTCAAAACGTTCGGGCAAGTTGGTAATGGTCAGGCTTTTGTCATCGCAGCTATAGTCATTTTCGCCCAGTTCCCGTCCATCGATTGTGATATGGAGAAGTTTCAGGTCTTCGCCATCCAGAACCAAGGGCGCATTGTCCGTGTTATTGGCGTAATAGGTTGTGGCACAGACAACACGTGTGTTTTCACTTTCAAGATCGAAAACAAGTTCGACATTTTCTACCAGATAGGCTGGTTTACGGTAATCTTCCAGACGGATGGTTTGGGGTTGTTCAGTTTTCATGGGGGAAACTTTCTTATTATAGGGGCCTATCGGGTAATATGGGCGCGGATTAATTCTTTACCGCCAGTGGTGGCGAGTAAAACGCTGCTGTCTTTTTCACTGACCTGCTGGACCATAGCTTGCACATTGTCATCCAAGAGGCATTCATTGCGAAAGACGACGTCCAGTGCGCGTGGCTGGAAGGGATGGCGCACATTATGTGCAGAGGCACTTAAGGCCCATTGGATCAGTTTGGTATTGTTTACATGGTTGTAAAGATCAATATCGCCTAAACGCGGTTTGAACGGAGGTTGCGGGATACCCAGAAGGGGCTTTTCCACGGTACGACGTTGAAAATCAATTGGGCGTTCGCCAGCTTCGGGCATGCGGGCAAGGACAAATTCTGGCCAGTCGGCAATGGTACGTGTTTTCAGGTCAAATAGCGCAAAGGTCGATAGGGCGGTGGCGATCACCATGTTGTTTTCATCGCGCAACCTGTAAAAGCGATTGCCGAAACGCCCTTGTTGTCCGGCATACCATGTTTGTACGGCAACCGCGTCGCCCTTGCGGGGGTAATGGCGCACATGGATAGACAAACGGGCGAGAACCCACGCAAGGTTGGTTCCTTGCAAGGCTTCCATCCCCAAATTTAACAAGGTAGAGTTCCGAAAGGCACTTTCTTGCAGGTATTCTGCGACATTACAGACGGAAAATAACCCGTTCGGGGTGATCTCGGAAATCCGAACGTGAAATATTTCTTGGCCCAATGTCGCTGGCGCCTTGGCTTTATCGACTTTTGCCCAATCAATCATATGGCTTTCCTTTTAGAAACATACCGTTTATGTAGGAGCGATATCTCTTTTAAGTCAAGGACCAAGCAATGACCACACGTGTTAAATGGGTTGAAGACCGTGTATTTATCGGCACAAGTGGCAGTGGCCACGGTGTTGTGATGGAAGCAAAAGGCCCCGGGCAAGGCAGCGTCGGCCCGAGTCCCATGGAAATGTTACTTTTGGGAATGGGGGGCTGCACCACATTTGATGTTGTTCATATTCTGGGACGCATGCGTGAAGATGTGACCGGTTGCGAAGTTGAAATCGACGGTGTGCGCGCCGATGAAGACCCGAAGGTCTATACAAAAATTCATGCCCACTTCAAGGTATCAGGCCGTAATCTGAAAGAAAAGAAAGTGGCGCAGGCGATTGAGATGTCGGCGGAAAAATACTGCTCTGCCTCCCTCATGTTGGGGGCAACGGCTGAGATTACGCACGATTTTGAACTGATTGACGTGGAATGAAATATTATTAATTCAGGCTTTTGCGCTTTTTGGCCTCACATTGTGGATCGGCGGCGCATAAGTTGGTCAATTCCAACGCGATGCGTTGCCATTCACGGCGTTGCATGGTGTCTTCTGCTTCACGAATATAATCGGAAACCCGCGCTAAAGCGTTTTCGAATCCTTGTGCATTATATAAGGTGGTGGCGATGAGGCATGTGTCGTCATCGTCGCCGATGTTTTCAATTCCATTGTGATCGGCATTCATCACATATGACCCCTCTATATTTATGCCTTACAGCTTGAATATAGAATTGTTCTATTGTGAGGAGCCACCCCCATTTGGGTGAGCTTTTGGATTATCTGGTTAAATTGTGCCAAGCTTCTTCACTTAGGATTTGCACACCGAGTTCTTCTGCTTTTTTAAGTTTAGAACCGGCACTTTCCCCGGCAACTACATAATCGGTTTTTTTCGAGACAGAACCGGATACTTTTGCGCCGAGGCTTTCTGCCTTGGCTTTGGCTTCGGACCGGGTTGTGGTGACGAGGGTGCCGGTAAAGACAACGGTTTTGCCAGCAACGGGGCTTCCGTCTGTTTTGGGGGCTGTGAAGTCTTCGATATGTAATTGGGCTTTCAGGTCTTCCATAACCTCGCGGTTATGGGGTTCATGGACAAATTCTACAATATCCTGTGCCATTGCACTTCCGATCCCGTCAATATCAATCAGGTCGGCAAATTCGCTGCTTTGTGGATCACAGGCCTTGGTCATGGCTTGATACCAATTATCAAAACTCAGGTAGTTTTTGGCCAATGTACGCGCCGTTGCCTGTCCCACTTGGCGAATGCCTAAGGCATAAATAAAGCGGTCCAGTCCAATTGTCCGGCGTTGGTCGATAGATTTTTTTAAATTGGAAACGGATTTCTCTTTCCAGCCATCCCACTTGGCAATGGTTTCTGCATGATCACCCAGACGGAAGATATCGCCGGGGGTTTTGATTAACCCTTCCTGCCAGAACCGTTCAATGTTTTTTGCCCCCAGACCATCCATGTCAAAGGCGTTGCGCGAGACAAAATGTTTTAATCGTTCAACTGCTTGGGCTGGGCAAATCAGTCCGCCGGTGCAGCGTGTGGCCGCTTCGCCTTCTTCGCGCATGGCATGACTGCCACATTCTGGGCATTCGGTCGGAAAGATAAATTCTGCGGTGTTTTCGGGGCGTTTTTCAAGGACAACTTCAACCACTTGCGGGATGACGTCCCCCGCGCGTTGAATGATAACGCTATCGCCGACACGAACGTCTTTACGTTTGATCTCGTCTGCATTATGCAGGGTTGCGTTGGAGACAACCACACCGCCAACTGTAATCGGTTTCAGGCGTGCAACCGGGGTAAGGACCCCTGTGCGGCCAACTTGAATGTCGATGGCTTCCAAAACGGTTTGAGCTTTCTCTGCTGGAAATTTATGGGCAATCGCCCAACGCGGAGACCGGGAAATAAAACCGAGGCGCTGTTGCCAATCCAGTTGGTTGACCTTATAGACGACCCCGTCAATATCATAAGGAAGCTCGGCGCGTTGATTATTGATATCTTCATACAGTCCCATAATATCGGCGATATTGGTACAAACTTTGGTTAGGGGGTTAACGGGCAATCCCCAATCCTTAAAGGTTTCAATCGTTCCCATTTGGGTATCGCTGAGAGGTGCAGACATTTCCCCCCATGCATAAGCAAACATACGCAAAGGACGTCTTGCCGTGATGCTTGGGTCAAGCTGACGCAATGATCCAGCTGCTGCGTTGCGCGGATTGGCAAAAATTTTGGCTCCGGCGGCTTCTTGCAGGCGGTTTAATTCAGCAAACTCATCTTTTGCCATATAGACTTCACCGCGAATTTCGACCACATCAGGGGCATTATTAGGCAGGTTTAGTGGTAATTCTTTCATGGTGAGAATATTTTGGGTGACATCTTCGCCAACCGCCCCGTCACCACGGGTGGCGGCTTGTTTAAAACGCCCGTTTTCATATCGGAGTGAAATGGACAGGCCGTCAATTTTCGGTTCTGCGACAATTTCAACGGCTTCATCAGCCGATAACCCAAGAAAGCGCCGGATACGGTCCAGAAAATCCTGTACGTCTTCTTCGGAAAAAGCATTGCCGAGTGAGAGCATGGGAACAGCGTGGGTAATTTTGGAAAATCCGGATTGCAGTGGTGCGCCGATTTTATCTGTCGGGCTGTCCTTGCGTTTTAAATGAGGAAATTTTTCCTCAATGGCCATGTTGCGTTGGCGCAGTGCATCGTAGTCGGCATCTGAAATATCGGGTTCGTCTTTCTGATAGTATGCCTTGTCATGCGCGTGAATTTCATCTGCGAGTGCTTTAAGCTCCGCATAGGCGTCGAATTCTGTCAGTTGATCAACTGAGATGGTGCGTAAGCTTTGGATCGCCATTTTTTAGTCTCTGTTATATGTGTGATGCCTAAACGGCATTGAGCAAGGTATCAGCCGCTGCGCGGGCTTCGATGGTGATTTGTTCACCGGAAATCATGCGGGCAATTTCTTCGGTGCGTTCTTCATCGCTAAGCGGGCGAATGGTGGAAACAACCTGTCCGTTGTTTTCAGCCTTGGATACGCGTAAATGATGGTTGCCGCGTGCACCCACCTGCGGGGAATGGGTAACGACCAGAACCTGTACATCCTGTGCCAGTTTCCCCAGACGTTCCCCGACCGCTGCTGCCGTGGCCCCGCCGATACCGGCATCGACTTCATCAAAAACAAGGGTCGGGATGGGATCGGCTTGTGCCAGAACGACCTTGAGGGCCAGCATAAAACGTGAAAGTTCCCCACCGGAAGCAACCTTGGCAATTGGGCCAAGCGGCGCACCGGGGTTTGTGGAAATTTCAAAGGCGATTTTGTCACAACCCGTTTCGTTCCAGTCTTGGGCATTCAATTTTTGAATGGTGGTTGCAAAGGTGGCACCGCCTAATTTTAACGGCGTAAGTTCATCATTGACGGCTTTATCCAGTTTTTGCGCTGTCCCCCGGCGTTTTTGGCCCAGATCCTCGGCAATTTCGATAAAGGCGGTCCGTAAGGCGGTTTCTTTTTGACGCAGTTCATGCAAGGCCGTGTCGCCTGCCTCAACCGCGTTGAGCTGGGCCTCGAAACGGTCTTTCAGGTTGGGCAGTTCGGTGACCGGAACATCGTGTTTGCGCGCGGCAGCGCGCAGGGCAAACAGGCGTTCTTCCACGGCTTCGAGGTGGCGGGGGTCTAGATCAACTTCATTACTGGCGCGTTCCAATTCCTGAATGCCAAGCATTGTATATTCAGACGCTTTATCCAGTGTTTCTATGACGCTGTCTAAACGCCCTTCGGCTTTTTCTGCGATACGTTCCAGATGACGCAAGGCGTTACGCAGGTTGACTTCAACCCCTTTGTGGGAGGTGAGTTCACCATGAGCCTGATTCATACCGTCGATCAGTTTTTCACCATGCATCAATCGCTGACGCTGGGCGGCGAGTTCTTCTTCTTCGCCTTCTTGCGGGGCAAGCTGTGTGAGTTCGTCGACCATATGGCGCAGATATTCTTCGTCCGCGCGTGCTTTTTCAAGGGCGGCCTCGGCTGCTTTGCGATCATGTTCTACCTGTTTCCAGCTGCGAAAGGCGATGCGCGTTCGTTTGGCTTGATTGCCTAAAGTACCAAACGCATCCAGAAGGCTGCGATGTGTAACGGGATTAAGCAGGCCTTGAGTATCAAATTGCCCATGAATTTCAACAAGGGCGGCCCCGGCTTGCTTAAGCAGGGAGACGGAAACAGGCTGGTCATTGATATAAGCCCGTGATCTTCCATCCGCATTGACCACGCGGCGTAAGACAAGACTGTCGTCGCGTTCAATATCCTGTTCATCCAGTATGTGCCAGAAGGGATGATCGGTTGAAAGATCAAATTCCGCGCTGACGCTGCCTTTTTCACAGCCGTGACGCACAAGGGCGCTGTCGGCGCGTGCCCCAAGGGCAAGGCCGAGACTGTCCAACAAAATGGACTTACCCGCACCAGTTTCCCCTGTCAGGACACACAGGCCGTTTTTGAAATCCACATTCAGTTTGTCAATGAGGACGATATCGCGAATGGATAATCTATGCAGCATGGCAGGATCACCAGAATTTCCACCAGGATTCTTCTTCGGTATCTTGGGGCTGTTCTTGCTTGGCACGCAGGTCTTCAGCCTTTTTTCCGTCTTGTTCTTCCAAAGCTTCCAGTGTGTCTTTTTCTTCAAACGGCCAATACCATGCGGGGTCTTCTTTGTCGCGCAGGCGTTTGCGTTCCACAATTTGATAGGTATCAATATACCATTCTGAACCGGGGAAGTTATGACCGAGAACTGCTGCTGTGCGTTTGGCTTCTTCATCCAGTCCCAATTGCATGTAGCATTCGATCATGCGATGCAGGGCTTCGGGGACATGGGTGGTGGTGTCGTATTTTTGGACAACAGTTTTAAAACGCGCAAGTGCGGCAATACATTGGTTACGCGATGTGTAATAACGCCCGATTTCCATTTCCTTACCCGCCAAGTGGTCGAAGGTCAGATCGAGTTTTAAACGGGCATCACGGGCATATTTGCTTGTCGGGTATTTTTTGATCAACTCGCGGAATGATTTTTGCGCTTGATCCGTCATCATCTGATCGCGCCCGACATCGGAAATTTGCTCGTAATAGGACAGGCCTTTTAAATAAGTGGCGTAAGGGACATCCTTGTTGGACGGGTGTAATTGGATGAAACGGTCTAACGCAATCACAGCATCGTCATATTTTTCATGTTCGTAATGGGCGTAAGCTGCCATGAGCTGTGCCTTGGTTGCCCATACGGAATAAGGGTGCTGACGTTCGACTTCATCGAATTTTTTTGCCGCTTCTTTATACTTGCCACCCAGCAAGTCGTTGTGCGCATCGTTGTAAAGTTGTTCAACGGGCTGCTCAACGTATGGCGTATCGTCTTTGTTTGAAGAACAGGCACCAAGAAGGGCAACGATTGCAATCGGTGCGGCCAGCTTAAGAACGGACTTGAGTTTGATCTGTTTCATAGAAGTCTTGTCATTATCATCGGTTTGATCAGGATTAGCGAGACTATACCAAGAAAGCCCCGTTTGTCTCTATTCAAATAAGATAAAAATTGACTTCCTTTATTAGATGACAAAAAGAGCCCCGCAAAAATTGTGCGGGGCAAGGAAGCTTCTTATAGGAGAGGCGGCATTTTACGCAGATTTAATCGCGTGACGTTGTTCAAGGTAGGCACCATCCAGATCGTCTTGTGTCATCGGGACGATGGACCATGCATCCTGATTTGCCATTAATGCATGCAAGAGCTGGTTGTTAAGATAATGACCGGAACAAATCCCTGTGTAACGACCAATGATCGGCAGCCCAGCCAAGGCCAGATCGCCAACAGCGTCCAGGATCTTATGGCGAACAAATTCGTTTTCGAAACGCAAGCCTTCTTCGTTCATCACCCCGTCTGCGCTGACAACAACGGCGTTGTCAAGGGAACCACCACGGGCCAAGCCATTGGCGCGCATATATTCGACTTCATGCAGGAAACCGAAAGTCCGTGCGCGGGATAATTCGTCTTTAAAGACACCGCGACCCATATGGACACTGTGTTCTTGACGGGCAATGGCGGGGTTGTCGAAATCAATGGTGAAATCCAGAATGCTGCCTTTGCAAGGCTGGAAACCGGCAAAACGGTCTTTTTCATCAACGCTGACGTTCTTTTCGATGCGAATGGCTTTGCGCGGGGCATCTTGTTCAATAGTACCGGCGCATTCAATTAAAAAGACGAACGGTGCAGCGCTGCCGTCCATGACGGGCATTTCCGGTCCGTTGATTTCGATTAACATGTTGTCAATTGCACAGCCGGAAATCGCAGCCATCAGATGTTCAACTGTTGCAATGGTGACACCATCGCTATTACCGATTTTGGTGCAAAGAGTCGTTTCAACAACATTGTCGTAGGTCGCTTTGATTTCAGCGCCGCCACCAGCAATGTCGATACGTTTGAAAATAATGCCGCTGTCTGCGGGGGCAGGTTTTAGGGTTATGGAAACTTTTTCACCAGAATGCAGGGCGATGCCGGAGCAATTGATAGCGGTCTTCAATGTCTTTTGGCGAAGAACTTTGCTTGCTTTCTGATTTTTAATATTGGTCATAACGCCTCTTCGGTGTTGGTTCGGGAAGTCCCCGTACTTTTTTCGAATTTCCTAGGTTGAATTATTACGAGGTTGAGGGCGAGAACTCAAATCAAGCTTTGTTACGTTTTGTTACAACGCAATATACCTTTAACCTATTGAAATAAAAGCCGATCCCAATCTCGCATACGCATATGCGATAACCGGGACCGGCATCAAGTCACGTTGTGTGAAAATAACTTTTGGTTATTTTCATTGATCGATCAGGCAGGATCGATCTGGTTTAGTTTGCCTGACGACGCAGGAAAGCCGGAATATCCAACAAATCGTCTTCAGCCTGCTGAGAGGTCACCGGACGATCTGCCGGGGAAATATCCAGACTCGGCTGTGACATTTCGTGGATTTCTGCGCTTTCTTTGGTACGTGCCGGGCGTGAAGTACGACCTGTTACACGGTCAAATAAGGAACGTGCGGCACTCGGGGCGACTTCGGCTTCCACTTTTTCTTCCTGAACCTGTCTACTGATATGGAAGGGATTGTGGGCCTGAACCGGTTCGTCCACACTGTTGGTTTGTGCTGCTGCAGGCGGAATAAACGGGGCACGTTGTTCCACAGGTGCAGTTTCAACAGCGGCTTGTTGCGGTTGGCGCAGTGTGTTTTGGATGCGCATGGCAACTTGTTCTGCGTTCATGGCAACGTTTTCTTCTGCAACGTTATTTTCTTTTTGCTCGTTCATGCTCGGTTGAGCAACCGATTGCATGGACAAAACTTTAGAAGCGGCAGCTTTTGCCACAGTCGCATTACGTTCTTCTGTTGAAGGAGTCGGCTGCGTTTGTTGTGGAGCAGATGTGTTTTCCACAACTTCCAAAATGCGGGGTTTCGGATTTTCGGCTTCCATTGCATCAATGCCAGTGGAAACGACGGAAACGCGCATTCTGCCTTCGAGGCTTTCGTCCAGAGTTGTACCAAAAATGATGTTAGCATTCGGGTCGACTTCTTCGCGAATACGGTTGGCGGCTTCGTCCACTTCGAACAGGGAAATATCCAAACCACCCGTAATGTTGATCAGGACGCCTTTCGCCCCTTTCATGGTGCTGTCGTCCAGCAACGGGTTGGAAATGGCAGCTTCGGCCGCTTCGACAGCGCGACGTTCACCTTCGGCTTCGCCTGTACCCATCATGGCTTTACCCATTTCGCTCATGACTGTTTTAATGTCGGAGAAATCAAGGTTGATCATGCCGGGACGAACCATCAAATCGGTTACACCACGGACACCGGAATGTAACACTTCGTCCGCCATTTGGAAGGCTTCGGCAAATGTTGTTTTTTCCGTTGCGATACGGAACAAATTCTGGTTAGGGATGACGATCAGTGTATCGACATATTTTTGCATTTCTTCGATACCGGAATCAGCCAAACGCATACGGTGCACGCCTTCGAACTGGAACGGTTTGGTCACCACACCGACGGTCAGAATACCGGCTTCGCGTGCAGCATGCGCAATTACAGGGGCTGCACCAGTGCCTGTCCCGCCGCCCATACCAGCAGTGATAAAGACCATGTTGGAACCTGCAATTTGCTGCATGATATCGTCAATGGATTCAAGGGCAGCATCGCGCCCGACATCGGGTTTGGAACCTGCACCCAGACCGGAGGTCAGTTGTGCACCCAACTGAATACGGTGATCTGACTTGGATTGTGCAAGTGCTTGTGCATCAGTGTTGGCAACAACAAATTCCACACCTTCCAAAGAAGACTGGATCATATTGTTGACGGCGTTACCGCCGGCGCCACCGACGCCGATGACTGTGATACGGGGGCCTGTTTGTACAGGGGCCGGATGATGTTCCGGTGCTTGAAAATTAATGGCCATTTTTGTCTGCCCTTTCGATTTACAACGTGTATTACTGTTTTGTTATCGCTCTTGCCAGTTCCAACTTTATTTTTTTTGCGTTGGTTTGTGGCTGTTTGAGTAGTTTAAGGTCCAAATCTAAAAATTTTGTTTAAACCAGACCCCTAATTTTCCAAAAAGATGATTGGGGTCCGGTCCGGCTTGTGGAGATGACGACGGCCATACTCCCTGTTTCTCGTGTGCATGTTTTAAAAGACCGACGCATGTTGAAAACTCCGGTCCGCTTGTTGCGTCCGCCAATCCCTTTAAACGTTGGGGGCGGGCGATACGAATTCGTTTACTCAGAATGCGAGAAGCCAGTTCCGGCACCCCGCGCAATTGTGCGGCACCGCCGGTTAAAACAACCTGACGACCAATGATTTTATCAAGGCCTGAATTTTCCAGACGTTCGCGGACCAGTTCAAATGTTTCTTCCAGACGGGGCTGAATAATGCTGACCAACGTGGAACGTGATTCCGTTGTGCCTTCGGCTTCGTCCTCTTCACCCAAAACAGGGACCCGTAAAATTTCGTGATCATCGCTGGGGGCGGGCAGGCAACTGCCGAATTTGGTTTTCATACGTTCTGCATGGGTAACGGGTGTATTTAGCCCACGTGAAATATCGTTGGTGACCTGAATGCCCCCAACGGGGATGCTGTCCACATGGATCAGGTTGCCTTCGATAAAGACGGCAATGTCTGTTGTGCCACCGCCCATATCAACCACACAGACACCCAAATTCATTTCGTCTGCAACCAGACAGCCCAGACCGCTGGCATAAGCACTGACGACTTCTTCTTCAACATCCAGATGACAGCGTTCCAGACAGGTCTTTAAATTACGTACTGTGCTGGAATTTGCCGAAATCAGGTTCATGCGAGCGCTCAGGCGTTCCCCGGCCATGCCGCGCGGGTCGCGGATACCGGCTTCACCATTTACGGTAAAGTCTGTGGGCATGGTGTGTAATAGAACGTGATCTTGTGGCAATTGACCTTGAATACGGGCTTGGGTAAACAGGCGCTGGATATCAAGGTTGCCAATTTGTGCGGTGGGAACATTGGTTTCCACATCTTTGATTTGTGCTTTTGGTTGTCCACCGGAAAGTGAAACGATGACGCGGTCAATGGTATCGTCTGCCATTTCTTCAGCAACATGCACGGCGGATCGGATAGAACGTTCAGCGGCTTCCATATCGACGATAACGCCGCGGCGCAGGCCGTTTGCAATTTGATGAGACAGGCCGACGATTTCCAGTTCTTGCCCTTTGTGGGCACGCGCAACAAAGCACGACACTTTGGTAGTGCCGATGTCCAGAGCCGCAATCAGGCCGTTTCTGGTTTTCTTTGTCACGTTGTTCATATCCAAATCTTCAAAAACATAGATCGGTTTAAAAATGCCGATTTATGTATCTTGCCCCCCAACTGGTTTACGAATCGTTTCCAAATCGTCGATTTTCACCATAATTCTGTCGGGCAGGCGCATGTCGATACTGGCGAGCTTCTTGTCGAACAGTAAATTTTCCTTGTTGTAGACGGCAAGGCGCGACCATGCTTTTTCGGGATTGTTTTCGGGCAGGCGAATAAAGGCGCCATTTTCCATTGCGATATCCCAACGACGATCAGAGACGCGCACCGCTGCTTTTACTTTTTTATTCAGGTCCGGTTCTGAGCGCAAAATCGCCAGAACTTGTGCGCTATGTTCCGGCGCACCTTCCCCGACGACCAATGGCAAATGGGCGAAAACCTTAATGTCGTCCCCACCGGTGAGGATGACGTCCCCTTCTTTGTTGATCAAAGAGAAGGTTCCGTCATGTTGCCACATGGCAATGGGGCGGTGTTCGTTCAGACGGATATGTAAAATATCAGGAAGCTGGCGTTCAACCGATGCGGTTGCCACCCACGGCAAGGCCTCAATCCGTTCACGCAAGCCTTGTGGGTTAATATCCAGAATGGGTTGGTCCAGTTCCAGATTAACGACGGCGCGCAAATCTTTTAACGGGGTGTTTTCACGACCTTCAACCATGACATCACGCAGGATCAGGCCTGTTTTTGCCGTTGCACTCAGGGTGGCACGTTCTATACGCATGGAGGCAAGATCGGTCAAACCCGTTTTGACAGCATAGGTTAAAAGGGCGGCAATAATTCCCATCACGGCACTGAAGGCGAGGGGACGTACGGTTGCCCGTTTCCACCAGACTTGTGTTCGTTTGCGTTTATTTTGCGATGTCACACTTAGTTGTCGCATTGTGCTTCCTCGATCATCCATGCCACCATTTTTGGGAAAGAAATTCCGACCGCCGCAGCTTGTTCTGGCACCAACGATGTTGGTGTCATGCCTGGCTGGGTGTTAATCTCCAGAATGTAAACCTCGCCTTTTTCGTCGTCATAACGGAAATCGGCACGACTGACACCACGACATCCCAGTGTCTCATGGGCTTTTTCCGCAAAACGTTTGGCTTTTTCTTCTATATCTGCTGGGATCTTGGCCGGAACTTCATGCCAGGACCCGCCTTCGACATATTTGGCATCGTAGTCATAAAATTTATGATCGGTACAAATCTCGGTTACAGCGAGGGCGCCTCGTGATCCCATGACGGTGACGGTCAACTCACGGCCCGGTACAAATTGTTCAACCATCACCTCATCACCATAAGGCCAGTCATCGTGACTGAACGGTGGTTCGTCCCCATCCATGACAACCTTAACGCCAACACTTGATCCTTCGTTGGTCGGTTTGATGACATAAGGACCATCCATGACGCGGCCTGCCAAAACATCGTCGCGTTTGACGATATCGTGTTTGGCACATGGAATGCCGACTTGTTCAAACAGGCGTTTGGACATGGGTTTATCCATCGCAAGGGCAGAAGCCATAACACCGGAATGGGTGTAGGGAATATTGATGATATTCAGGAAACCCTGAATGCAGCCGTCTTCACCGTAGGGGCCATGCAACGCGTTAAAAATCACATCCGGTTTGGGGTACAATCGGGTGAGTAGCGATCCCATATCACGCTGGATATCAATTGTGGTCACGCTATAACCTGCTTCTTGCAAAGCCTTGGCGCACGCGGCCCCGCTCACGAGGGAAACTTCACGTTCCGAGGACCATCCGCCCATCAGGACAGCAACATGTGTCGTCATTGGTCTTCTCCTTTTTCCAAGCCGATGCGCTTGATTTCCCAACGCAGTTCTATTCCGCTTTGTTTTAAAACACGGGCGCGTACCTCTTCGCCCAATCCTTCCAGATCGGCGGCTGTCGCGTCCCCGGTGTTGAGCAGAAAATTACAGTGTTGTTCAGATACCTGCGCGCCGCCGCGTTTCAATCCACGACATCCAGCGGCATCGATTAATTGCCATGCCTTGTGACCATCGGGGTTTGCAAAAGTAGACCCGCCTGTGCGTGAACGAACAGGCTGGCTGTCCCCGCGTGCCTGTTGGATCTCTTTCATCTGTGCCGCGATTTCGTTTTGGTCAGCAGGTTGTGCACGCAGGCGTGCAGACAGGAAAATCCAGTCATCAGACAGATCACAATGGCGATAGCTATATCCCATTTCACTCAGGCTTAAGGTTTTGACCTCGGCATTCGGTGACAAAGCGGTGGCTTCCATCAGCACATCTTTCATTTCACGACCATAGGCGCCTGCGTTCATACGCAAGGCACCGCCTATTGTGCCGGGAATACCACTAAGAAATTCTAAACCACCCAAAGAATTATCCAGCGCAACCTTGGCGATATTGCCATCCAATGCGCCCGCACCGCAGATAATGTCCTGATTTTCCACACGGATTTGTGCAAAATTACGGCCCAATCGAACAACAACGCCGGGGATGCCACCATCACGCACCAGCAAGTTTGATCCCACCCCGATAAAGGTAACCGGGACATCGGCGGGTTTGTTCTGCATAAAATCGCGTAAATCGTCGCTGTCTTCAGGGCGGAACATGACTTCAGCCGGCCCGCCCACGCGGAACCATGTAATCTTATCCAAAGGCGCATTGGCGCTTAATCGTCCGCGCACGGCGGGCAATCTATCCAGCAATCCTTCTTTGAATAAAACAGGAGAAGTCACGAAAATTACCCTTCTTTTACTTTGCTGAGTTGATCCGGTAAGTCATAGGCCCAGGCTGAAATACTGCCTGCGCCGCAACAAACGACATAATCACCGGGGCCAGCGATATCATGAATGATGCTGGCCAGCTTATCCGGGCTTTCCATCGAGATTACGTGGCGGTGGCCGTGACCAATCAGGCTTTCCACCAAATGGTCTCTGTCGATCCCTTCAATCGGTTGTTCACCGGCGGGATAAACATCGGCGACGATGACGCTGTCAGCATCGTTGAAACAGGTGGAAAATTCTTCAAACAGGTCACGCAAACGGGTGTAACGATGCGGTTGTACAACGGCGTGAACCTTGCCCCGTCCCGCACTGCGTGCTGCCTTTAAGACGGAAGAGATTTCAACGGGGTGGTGGGCGTAATCGTCAATAATGGCGATGCCATCGACTTCGCCTGTTTTGGTGAAACGACGTTTGACCCCTTCGAACGCGGATAAACCCTTGCGAATGGTGGCATCCGACATGCCCAATTCCAGACCAACACAAACGGCGGCAAGACTGTTTTGTACGTTATGTGCCCCCAACATGGGAAAATGCAGCCCTTCGATGGTGCGCGCCTCTTCGCCACGTTTGTTTATCACCACATCAAAACGTGCCCCGTCCGGTCCCATGTCCACATTGGTGGCACGCACGTCGGCTTGGGGTGAAAATCCATAGGTGACAATTTTGCGGTCCGGCACACGCGGGATCATGGCTTGAACTTCGGCATGGTCAATACATAGGGCGGCAAAACCGTAAAACGGAATGTTTTGGATGAAGGTATCGAAAGCTGCGCGCAATTTATCAAAACTGCCGTAATGATCGAGATGTTCCGGGTCGATATTGGTAACAACGGCACAGGAGGCGGGCAGCTTGATAAAGGTCCCATCAGACTCGTCGGCTTCGGCAACCAGCCAATCGCCTGTACCCAGACGGGCGTTCGTGCCGTACGTATTGATGATCCCGCCATTGATGACGGTTGGGTCCAGACCTGCGGCATCCAGCAAGGTTGCAACGATGGTTGTCGTTGTGGTTTTGCCATGTGTGCCGCCAATGGCAATGGCTGCTTTCAGGCGCATCAGTTCAGCCAGCATTTCTGCGCGGCGCACAACGGGAATATGATTGTGGCGCGCATGAACGACTTCGGGGTTATCCGGTTTGACGGCGGATGAAATGACAACGACTTGCGCATCTTTGGCATTCTCGGCCTGATGCCCGACAAAGACTTTAATCCCAAGTTCGCGCAGACGTTTAACGTTTGCATTGTCGCTTAAATCGCTACCTTGAACGGTGTAGCCGAGGTTATGCAGAATTTCTGCAATGCCGCTCATACCGATGCCGCCGATACCGACGAAATGAAGGGTGCCAATGGATAAAGGTAAGGATTTCATGATTTATTCTTTCACCTTGATTAAATCTTCGACCGCGTCGGCCAAACGGGTGGCGGCGTCGGGTTGACCTGCGTTATAGGCCGCGTCAGCCATCTGTTTCAGGGCCTGTGGGTTATCCAGCAGGTTTTGTAGTTCTTTCCCCAAATATTCTGATGTCAGTTTGTCTTGTGCGATTAATTTGCAGGCACCAACAGATTCCAGATTTTGCGCATTTTTGGTTTGATGATCGTCGGTTGCATGGGGGTAGGGCACCAGAATGGAGGGGCGACCAATGGTCGTGACCTCTGCACAGGTGGAAGCCCCGGCACGTGCGATAAGCAGGTGACACTTTGCCAACATTTCAGGGACGTCTTCAAAGAAGCTGTCTAAATAAACAGGCTGAATTGATTTTTTGGCATAAGCTTCTTTTGTTTGAGATAACAGTTCTTCGCGACATTGTTGTGTGATGGAAAGATGCGCTTTGTCCATTGGGCTTAGTTCATCAATTGCATCGGGTAGAATATCACTGAAAACTTGCGCACCTTGTGACCCGCCTAAAACGAAGATACGAATATCCTCTTGGTCTTTTATTTCTGCATAAGGCGTTTGTCGTTTATCCAAAATGGCTTGGCGCACAGGGTTACCGGTGAAAATAACTTTTCCGTCATTTTCCGAACCAATGTGATCCACCGTGGCGAAAGACGTGCAAATTCGTTTAACCTTGCCTGCCAACAAACGGTTTGCCCGACCCAAGACGGCATTTTGTTCATGGATAACGGTTGCATATCCCCCGAGGGAGGCTGCAATCATGGTTGGCACAGATGGATAGCCGCCGAAACCGACCACCACGCTGGGCTCCATTTTGGCAAGCAGGCGTTTGGCTTGAAAGACGCCAAGCCCCAAGGAAAAGGCCGAACGGATTTTACCAAAAAGACCGCGTCCAGCGACACTGCCTGCACTGATATGTCGGGTTTCCAGTTGACCAAGGACACCGCTGTATTTTGCACCACGTTTATCTGTGAACAGGGCAAGGCGGTAGCCGCGCGCAAGTAATTGTTCGGCGAGGCTTTCTGCCGGGAAAACATGCCCGCCTGTACCGCCCGCGGCCAGAATGATCAAGGGTTTTTTATCGCTCATAACTCCCCCCCGACGCGGCGGCGCGTCAGTGATAACAACATGCCCATGCCTAAAGCCAATGACAGCAAAGACGACCCGCCATAGGAAATGAAGGGCAAGGTCATGCCTTTGGTGGGCATCAGGTGTGTGGTTGAGGCCATATTGATGACGGCCTGTAAGCCAAATTGGGTGACAAGCCCGCCGACAGCCAACAAAACAAACAAGTTGGTTTCGCGAAACATTTTGGAAAACCCGCGCAGAACAATGGTGGCAAACAAGCCGATAATGAACAGGCAGGCAATCAGGCCGAATTCTTCACCGGCAACGGCAAAGATGAAATCGGTGTGGGCATCGGGCAACAGGTGCTTGATATCGCCTTCACCGGGGCCAGTGCCAAACAAACCGCCGTTCTGAAACGCTTCGAGGGAGCGTGAAATCTGGTAGTTGTCTCCGCTGGCCGGATCAAGGAAACGATCTACACGGCTTTTGACGTGATCAACCATCATATAGGCGGCCATAGAACCGGTCATAAAGACGACGGCAACCAGAACAACAAAGAAAACAGGCAATCCAGCCAAGAAGAATTGCACCCCCCAAACTGCTGAGATAACAGCCGTCATCCCGAAATCAGGCTGTGTCACCAGTAAACCGACAACCAAAGCAAACAAGGCAATGGAAATGAAATGACCGGGAAACGCCGTATCCTTGCGCCATTCACTGAACATCCAGGCGGCAACGACTGCAAAGGTGGGTTTTAGAAATTCGGACGGTTGAATGGTGAAGCCTGCAAAAGAAATCCAACGTGCCGCCCCTTTGACTTCGGCCCCTAAAAAATGGGTGCTGGCGGTCAGGATAAGGAAAACGGCAAAAAGAACAGCAGCCAATCGACGCACCATGACTGGTTCCAGCAAGGAAACAAAGATCATGGTTAATAACGCCAAAGGAAGATAGGCAAACTGACGAATGGCAAAATGATAAGTATCCAGACCGATGCGGGCTGCGACAGGCGGGCTGGCAGCCAAGGTCAAAATCGCCCCGACCGCAACAATCAGTAAAATAGCGGAGAGTAGCCAGCGATCAATCGTCCACCACCAACGACCCAAAATACTTGTATCAACACGAGAGAAGCTGATCATCTAGGCGGTCTCCTCTTGTAACTTGTGGACAAGGGCGCGAAAGGCATCGCCGCGCGCTTCAAAACTGCTGAACTGATCCCATGAGGCACAGGCCGGAGATAATAAAACAACCCCGCCTTTTTCTTGTGCATCCTGAAAGGCTTGTGTAAGCGCACATTCCAAAGTCTGACACCGTTGATAAGGCAGGGCACCGTCTAATGTTTGAGCAAAGGCGTCTTCGGCCTCACCGATCAGGTAGGCTTTTTCAACGGAACTTAATTGGCCCAACAACGAGGTGATGCCGCCTTCTTTGGCCTGACCACCCGCAATCCAGTAAATGTGGTCATAAGCACCGAGTGCTTTACCTGCAGCATCGGCGTTGGTGGCTTTACTATCGTTGATGAACAAAACTCCATCAACGGTGGCAATGATTTCCTGACGATGAGCAAGGCCGGGGAAACTGGCAATGCCACGCACAACCCATGCCGGATCCGCGCCCAAGGCAATGGCAGTGGCGTAAGCGGCCAGTGCATTTTGTTGATTATGTTTGCCCTGCAGGGTTTTGACAGAAGACAAATCCATGACCTGAATGCCTTCAGGATCAAAGGCTTCGTCAATCAGGATATCTTCATCAACGAAAATCGCATCTTCAACCGGGCCGTTGGCTGTTATGGCAATCCGTTTTGCCTGTATCAGGTCGTTTTCGGCGAAGACTTTGCGGCTATGGTCATCATCGATACCGATAATGGCAAACTGTTCGACCCCTTGATTGGCAAAAATATTCTTTTTGGCGGCGATATATCCATCCAAGCCACCGTGGCGATCCAGATGATCCGGGCTGATGTTCAACCACACCGCCACATCGGCGCACAGTGACGGTGTGCGTTCCAATTGATAGGATGATAGTTCCAGCACATAAACACCGTCTTCATCCAGTTGGTCCAGATCAAGGACAGGCGTGCCCAGATTGCCGCCAACCGCGACGTCAAAACCTGCAACTTCCAACATATGGGCGATTAAGGATGTGGTTGTGGATTTTCCGTTGGTTCCGGTAATAGCAACATATTTGGCAGTTGGGCAGGTTTGCACCAACAGTTCCACATCACAAACGATGGGGCAGTTATGCGCACGCGCCAATTCTGCCACAGGGTGTGGGGTCGGGAAAGTGTGTGGGATACCGGGGCTCATAACCAGAAGGTCAATCTGGGTCCAATCTGCTTTGGTTAAATCAACCAGATCATCGCGTGTTGATTTATCATCCCATGCCCAGACGCGCGCCCCTGCATTTTGCAAGGCACGTTCAACCGAAGCACCGGATTTACCGAGTCCGAGAACGGCGACTGTTTTGTCTTTATAAGCAGTAGGGATGATCACGTCCGGTATGCTCCTTTAACGTAGTTTTAATGTGGCGAGCCCGATCAGGGCGAGGATCAAGGCGATAATCCAGAAACGGATAACGATGGTGGGTTCGGCCCAGCCCTTTTTTTCGTAATGGTGATGCAGCGGTGCCATTTTAAAAACGCGCTTGCCTGTCAGTTTAAACGAGGCCACTTGAACGATGACGGACACGGTTTCTAAAACAAACAGGCCACCGACAATGGCCAAAACCAGTTCGTGTTTGGTGACAACCGCAATGGACCCCAAGGTGCCGCCAAGGGCCAATGATCCGGTATCCCCCATAAAGACCATTGCGGGCGGGGCGTTAAACCATAAAAACCCAATGCAGGCCCCGATAACGGCTGCGCAGATAACAGCAAGTTCGCCTGCGCCGGGGACATAATGGATTTGCAGATAATCGGCAAAAACAAAGTTGCCAACCAGATAGGAAAAAATCGCAAAAACGCCGACCGCAATAATCACCGGAACAGTTGCAAGACCGTCTAATCCGTCGGTCAGATTGACTGCGTTGGAGGATCCAATCATGACCAAAACGGCAAAGATCGGGAAGAAGATACCCAAGTTGAGTAAAACATCCTTGAAGAAAGGCAGCGCCAGATGAGTGTTCAGGCTTTCCGGTTGAATACTGGCAACGATAAAGGCTGCAATCCCGGCAAACAAAAGTTGACCAAGCAATTTCAATTTACCGGATAAGCCTTTAGTATTTTTCTTGGAAACTTTCAGATAATCGTCAGCGAAGCCAATGAGACCATAACCCAATGTTACCAACATAACTGCCCAGATATAAGGATTTGATAAATCGGCCCACAACAGAACGGAAATGGTCATGGATGTCAAAATCATGATACCGCCCATTGTCGGGGTACCTTGTTTTTTCAAATGGCTTTCCGGTCCATCGTCGCGGATCGGCTGGCCTTGACCTTGCCATTGGCGCAACCAACGGATAAGACGCGGACCGATGATAAAAGCAATGACCATAGCCGTCATAACCGCGCCGCCCGTTCTGAATGTCAGATAGCGAAACAGGTTGAAGACCGCAAATTGATCGGCCAAAGGAAAGAGGAGGTGATATAACATGTGTCGGTTTCTCTTTCGTCTTTACGTCCCGTTGGATTGCAATTCAAGAAGGGCATCCAGCACCAGATCGGTGCGTGATCCCCGCGAACTTTTAATACTGATAACGTCACCCGGTTGAACCGCTTGCACCACCAACGGCGCCAGATGTTCGGCGTTGGAGGCATGGGCGCCGCGTTGTGGGGCGGGCAACGCCTTGAATAAATGTTTCATTAACGGGCCGCAGGCAAAGACCAAATGGATATGCTCGCAGGCATCCGCCAAGTTTTTGTGAATATCAATTTCATCGGGGCCGAGTTCCAGCATATCGCCCAGAACCGCAAGACGTCGACCGGATTGATGGGACAGAACGTCAAGGGCCGCGCGCATCGAAGCCTCATTGGCATTATAGCTTTCATCAATAACGCGAACACTGCCTCCGGATATCTCAATGGTATGAACGGCTCCACGTCCTTTTAATTGGGACAGATGGGCCAAATCGTTTGCCGCCTGTTTTACGTCTGCACCCAAGGCCTCAACGCAGGCAAGAACGGCCAGACTGTTGGTAACCCAATGGCGACCATCATGGGCGATTTTATAACTCAAGGACTGCCCGTGGATGTTGGCTGAGATAAATGTGCCGTTTTGGGTTTCATCATTTTCAAAAGACGTTGCGCTGAATGCTGCTTCTTGTTCATTTGCAAAGGTGATGATGTTATCGACACCTTGTGTCAGACAGGCCTGTTTCATGCGTTCGAAATGCGGGTTGTCAGCATTTAAAACGGCAACACCACCTTTTTTCAATCCTGCAAAAATTTCGCATTTGGCATCGGCAATGGCCGCTTCATCCGCAAAATATTCCAGATGGGCGGCAGCAACCGTTGTGATAACGGCAACATCAGGCTGGGCCATTTGGGATAATTCAGTCAATTCGCCTGCATGGTTCATCCCCAGTTCCAACACCGCAAATTTGCAGTCGCGCAGCATACGGGCCAAGGTTAAAGGCAGGCCGAAATGATTATTGAGATTGCCAAGGGTTGCATGCGTCTTGCCTTGTTTGGATAAAACATTGGCAAGGGCTTCTTTCACCCCGGTTTTTCCCACGCTGCCGGTGACGGCAACGACTTTTGCGTTTGAGCGTGCGCGCGCTGCACGACCTAAATCTTCCAATGCACGTGTTGTATTTTTAACAAGCAATAACTTGTCATCTTTGCGGCAATTTTTTGGGATATGCGAGACAATAGCAGCAGCTGCGCCAGCCTTTAAGGCAGCGTGAACAAATTGATGCCCATCAAAGCTCGGTCCCTTGATCGCGATAAACAGATCGCCTTTTTCTATATGGCGGCTGTCAATAGAAATGCCTGTGCATTCCCATTGACCGAACGGGGTTCCGTCTACGGCTTTTGCCACTTCGTCAGTTGTCCATAAGATATCAGTCATGGATCAACTCCCGTGCAAGGGCGCGGTCATCAAAGGGAAGAACGCGATCCCCCACAATTTGACCTGTTTCATGGCCTTTTCCGGCAATTAGAAGAATATCGCCTTCTTTTAATTCGGAAATGGCGGTTTCAATGGCAGCTTTGCGATCACCGATTTCGGTCGCATCCGGGCAGGCCGCCATGATTTCAGAACGGATAATTGTGGCATCTTCACTGCGCGGGTTGTCATCACTGACATATACACGATCAGCAAACTGCGCTGCAATGTCTCCCATTTGCGGACGTTTGCCTTTATCACGATCCCCGCCGCATCCAAACAAGACAGCCAGTTGCCCTTGTGTATGGGGGCGTAGCGCACATAGGACGGTTTTTAAGGCATCCGGGGTATGGGCGTAATCGACATAAACGCCATGGCCCATTGCCTCCATCCGACCCGGAACCCCTTCCAGTTTAGACAACAGGGGAATGACGTCTTGCGGGCTATGTCCACTGGCGATAACGATCATGGTCGCGCACATAATGTTTTCGGCCTGAAAATATCCGGCCAGTGGCAATGAAATTTTATAGTCTTTGCCATCTGCGCGCAGGACAAGGTCCTGACCGTGCGACGTCGGTTGAGCCGTGATCAACTGAATATCATGCCCCATTTTTCCATAACTCAGCACTTTGCGGCCTGTTTGTTCCAGTAGGCTGCGTAAAGCCTCATATTCTGGGATGTCGGCGTTGAGTACACCAATGCCGGATGGGCTGAGTAAATCGCTAAATAACCGTTTCTTTGCCCGCAGGTAATCTGCCATATCGACATGATAATCCAGATGGTCCCGGCTTAAATTTGTAAAGGCTGCGATTTGAACCTTAACACCGTCCATGCGATATTGGTCCAACCCATGACTGGAAGCTTCCATTGCAAGATGGGTGACGCCTGATTGTGCAATTTCTGCAAGACGTTGGTGCAAACCTGCCGGGTCTGGTGTGGTCAAGCCACCTGCAATATTCAATCCCGGTGCCGTGATGCCCAAGGTGCCGACACTGGCTGCTGAATGACCGAGCATGGACCAGAGTTGACGAACAAAGGTGACAACTGAGCTTTTACCGTTGGTGCCGGTAACGGCGGCGCATAGACCAGGTTGCGCGCCATAAAAAGCGGCTGCGGCCTTGGCAAAACGCAGACGTGGGTTGTCATCATAAATGAAAACGGTATTCGGATAGATATCGAGGCCTTCGGTTTTACTGGGGACCAAAACGGCACTGGCCCCATTTTTGAGGGCCTGTTCAATAAAGGCGCGCCCATCAACGCGATTGCCGGGCAGGGCGGCAAACAGATAGCCGGGTTTAACCGCACGGCTATCCACGCTCAGACCTGTGATTTCCAGTTCAGACACACAATCGGGGAAAAGAATGTTTAGTTGAGCCATGATTTACCCTTTCACCTTGATGAAAAGGGGGTCTCCCGGTTGATAGGCTTGTTCTTCACCCGTTGAGGGCGCAAGGCCGAGCATGGGACCAACGCGATCAACGACCTTTTTTGCAATCGGGGCGGCAACCCAGCCGGCTGTTGCGTATCCGAATGTTTTTTTGTTGCCGACCGGTTCATCGACCATTGCGAGAATGGCATATTTCGGACTTTCAATCGGGAACACACCTGCAAAAGACGAGATACGGGCGCGGCGGTTATAAGACCCGCCTTCCTGCTTGTCGGCTGTTCCGGTCTTGCCGCCAACGCGGTAGAAGTCGGAGTTGGCTTTTTTGCCGGAACCTTGCAAAACCACCAGCCGCATAAGCTTGCGCATCTGTGCGGAAACCTCTTCGGAAATGACGCGGCGTGGGGGCAAGCGATCCCCAGAATCACCTTTTAACAATGTCGGGTTGGGTAAAAGGCCACCGTTTGCCATAGCGCCAACGGCACTGGTCAGTTGCAAAGGCGTAATGGCAATGCCGTGCCCGTAAGAAATTGTCATCGTGCTGGCTTTGCGCCACGGTGTGGGATAAAGCGGTGTGCCGACTTCGGGGATTTCCAATGAGGCCGTGTTCAGCAGGCCAAGGCGGCCCATATATTCACGTTGTAAATCGGTTCCGGCTTCCAATGCAATTTTGGCAGATCCGATATTTGAAGAAAAAACCAAAATTTCGGGAACGCTGAGAACCCGATTTTTACCATGGAAATCATTGATCAAAAAGCGACCGATTTTCAAAGGTTTGCTCGCATCAAACGTATCGTTGACGCTAACCGTTCCGCTGTCCAATGCCATGGCTGTGTTGAACAGTTTGAAAATGGAACCCATTTCATAAACACCTTTGGTCGCACGGTTAAAGCCCGCGTCGCCCACAAGGGTATCTGTGTTGTTGGGATCAAAATCAGGCAGGGAAACCAAGGAGAGAAGCTCACCGGATTGAATGTCCATAATGATCCCGGCCCCACCAATGGCCTTAAATTCATCAATTGCGTCTTGCAAGGTGCTGCGCATAATGGATTGAATGCGAACATCGATGGAAAGTTCAAGCTTTCCACCCGGTGTGGTCAGTTGATGGTTGAAACTTTGTTCCAGTCCGGCGATACCGCGCCCATCCACATCCGTGTACCCAAGCACATGGGCGAGCAAGGGACCTTGGGGATAGGTTCTGCGTTCGTCACTTTGATAATCCAACCCCGGAATGCCGAGCAGGTTCACTTGATATTTCTGATTGGGCGTTAAGGTGCGAACCAGATAATCAAAACGTTTGCCGGAAGATAATTTTTTAACCGTATCATCAATGGCAAGTTCGGGCAGAATACGAGCGAGTTTCAGGGCTGCTTGTGTCGGGTCTTCACCGGCTTCGAGAAAGGCTTTTGAATCTACAAATAACGAGTCTGCAGGCAGGGATGTCGCGACCAATACGCCGTTGCGGTCTACGATATCTGCGCGCACCGCTTCAACTACATCACCCGTGCTGGGACTATCAACAAGCGAGGGTTCCCGACCGCCGTGCAGAAGGGAAAGGTCGACCACGCGCCCAGCAAGGACGAGAAACAAAATGGCAAAAACGGCCCCTGTCACCAAGGCGCGGTTATGCCCGGTTTCAATGGCTCGGCGGTTTTTGAGTTGTTTTTCGCGTGCCCCCCGAAGTTCCATGATTAACGCTCCAGTTTTATGGGTTGAGCGTTGGGATCATCGGGCAGCAATTGCTTGTCAAACATATCCAGATTGATCAATTGATTACCGTTCATCGGTTTAAGGCCGAGATGGCGACGCGCCAAATCTTCCAGACGATTTGGATCGTTCAGGTAGCTCCATTCCGCTTTCAGGATATGGATGGTTTCCTGTTCTTCCAGAATTTGTTTGTTCAGTTCACTTAGCTCTTTTTCCAGTTCATCCACCTGATAGGTGATGCGGAAGACCCCGATAGATAGGGCAATCGCCAGAAAAACGGTCAAGGCAAGGGTTAGGCGGGTCATGGCGTCCCTCCCGTCCAGCTTGGTGCATCGGTGCGAACAGCAGCGCGCAGTTTTGAAGAACGCGCACGCGGGTTTTCTTTTAATTCTTCGTCACTGGGGGCAATGGGTTTGCGTGTCACCAGTTTGAATGTCGGTTGCGGCCCATCCGTTGTGGCATCAGGCATATAACGGTTGGTACGTGCGTTTGCGCCACTACGTTCTTTGAAAAACTTTTTAACGATGCGGTCTTCCAATGAATGGAAGGTGACAACCACCAGACGACCACCGGGCAGCAATAATTCTTCGGCAGCGGCAAGACCACGTTCCAGTTCACCCAGTTCGTCATTCACATAAATCCGTAACCCTTGAAATGTGCGGGTTGCCGGGTCGATCTTGTCCTTGGCCTGCCATACAACAGAGCGCACAATTTTAGCGAGTTGTGCGGTTGTTGTGATTTCTTCTTCTTTGCGTGCTTCGACAATAGCGCGGGCCACGCGGCGCGAATGACGTTCTTCGCCGTATTTGTAGATAATATCGGCGAGGTCTTTTTCATCGTAGGTATTAACAACATCGGCTGCACTTTCGCCGGATTGCGCCATGCGCATGTCCAGCGGGCCGTCTTCGCGGAAGGAAAAACCGCGATCGGCTTCGTCGATTTGGAAGGAAGAGACTCCTATATCCAGAACAACCGCGTTCACCTTTTGATTCACAAGGGCCGCCATGTCCCCATAGCAGCCCTCAAACATTGTAAGCCGGTTATCCAAGGATTTGGATAGGGTGTTTCCCCGTTCAATCGCGTCTGGATCACGGTCTATGGCAAAGACCCGGCAATTGGCTGCATCCAGTATGGCTTTGGTATATCCACCGCCACCGAACGTGCCATCAATCACGATGTCACCTTCTTCAGGTGCGATGGCCTGAACAATTTCATTTAACAGGACCGGGATATGACCACTCATTGCACATCCTCCGGGCTGACGCGTAGTTTCAAGGTGCGCTTGGCGGCCTTGGCGCGGCTGAAAGCCTGCTTGGCATGCGCTTCGTAGGCACTGGGCTCCCAGATCAAAATCTCACGCCCGCGTCCGACAAACAGGGCTTGATCCGTAATTCCGGCGTGTTCCAGCAGTTCTTGTGGTAAAATGACGCGGCCTTCGGTGTCAAAGCTCAGTTGACTTGCGCTTTCTAAAATGACAGCCGCGAGATCGTCCTGATCATCAGAGAAAAAATCAGTTTCGGCCGTGAGGCTATCTGCCAAAACGGTCATAAAGGTTTCGTCACAAGCGGCAATCGCGGGGAATTTAAAGGAGGGATAAGCATACATCCCGCGAAAATCTTGCGTTTCAAAAGACGCGCGGAAAGGCTTGGGAACACTGGTGCGTCCCTTTTTATCTATCTTATTTAGATGCTTTCCGACAAAAAGTGCCATGATGGCGGTGCCTGCCTGCTAAAACGTTCGAACCTCACCCATTGAAGAACAGTGAAAAGACCGGCATAACCGATCCCAATTTCCAGACAGTCCATTGTTAACGGATGGGCTGTCCCTATTATTCGATGGGATAGTATGGGATATCATGGGATTTGATGGGAGGTCAATGTAAAAACATGGGAAAAGCGGCGGAAAACAAGGCGGAACTAGAAGTTATGCCTGCTATATGTAGGGTGTAATTTCTTGTTTGGCCCTATATATAGGTCTGTATAAGTTGGAAGGCTGAGGATAGATTTACAAAAAGTAAAGAAGATCAAAGGCTTTCTCAAAATATGACCTTTGCAGGGTGTCGAAAGATATTATTTCATATTTTTTTATTTTTGGATCACGATTTACCAGTATTTGCCGAAAGCAGCTTTCATTAATGGAAAAAACTGCCGAATCTAATTTGAAAATTGTAGGTTTATTGTTTTTTGAACAACATAAAAAAGGAGTGACTTTTTTGAACTGAGGTTCATACAAGGTTGCAAAGAAGAAAGAGTTAAATGAGAAACCTCTGCTCCCATGGCAGTCTGTTGAAACATATTTGGCATCAAATTCGTTTCTCCTTGATACGATCGGCTACTCTAGATCGGTTCAATTCTCCTTTACCTGCGTACTATATTTTGCTAGGAAGCTAAAAAAACATGTGAAAGAAGCCTTCAATGTCTGAAACCACAAGTCATGTTGTTGTCAAAATGGGATCTGAACGCAATTTTGGCATTGTGTTTGCGATATTTTTTGCAGTCATAGCTTTTTTGCCGACCCTAAAAGGGCAGCCCGTTCTGATTTGGGCGTGCGGATTATCTGTCGCTTTTTTGTTTGCTGGTTTATTTTTTCCAAAAATACTCACTGTTCCCAATCGGATCTGGTTTAAATTTGGACTGTTACTGGGAGCCATTGTTGCTCCGGTTATCATGACCCTTTTATTTATTCTCACTGTCGTTCCCACCGGGCTAATCATGCGCCTTTTAGGTAAGGACCTACTTGGGCAAAAGATTGACAAAACGGCCTCAAGTTATTGGCTGGAACGGCCAAAGTCAGATCATTCCATGAAAAACCAGTTTTGAGGTTATTATGTCTTTCTTTTCAGAATTTCTGCACTTTCTTAAAGTAAGAAAAAAATTCTGGCTATTGCCGATTTTCGTGATGCTTGCTGTTCTTGGTGGTTTAATTGTTTTAAGCCAAGGCTCTGCGGTTGCTCCTTTTATCTATACCTTGTTCTAAAATGACAAATATTTTAGGAATTTCAGCTTTTTATCATGACAGCGCTGCTGCTTTGATAGTAGATGGTGATATTGTTGCTGCTGCACAGGAAGAACGGTTTACCCGAAAAAAACACGATGCAGGATACCCTACGCATGCAATCGATTTTGTCCTCGCAGAAGGCAAAATAAGCGCTGACGACATTGATTATGTTGTTTTCTACGACAAGCCTTTCTTAAAATTTGAGCGTTTGCTGGAAACATATGTCGCAGTCGCGCCCAAGGGCATAAATTCATTCCGTATGTCAATGCCGGTTTGGTTGCGCGAGAAATTGTTTCAAAAAGATCTATTGATTAAACAGCTCAAAGAAAAACAGGGTGTCGTAAACATGCCCGAGTTTTTGTTCTCAGAGCATCACTTCAGTCATGCTGCCAGTGCCTTTTACCCATCTCCATTTGAAAAAGCTGTTGTACTGACACTGGACGGGGTCGGTGAATGGGCAACCACAACGGTTGCAATTGGTGACGGTAATAGTCTGGAAATTGTCAAAGAGCTCCATTTTCCGCATTCGCTTGGGTTGCTCTACTCTGCGTTTACTTATTATACGGGTTTTCGGGTTAACAGTGGTGAATATAAGGTTATGGGCTTAGCCCCTTATGGAACACCTAAATACAAAGACCTGATTCTGGAAAAATTGATTGACTTAAAAGAAGATGGTTCTTTTAAACTGGATCAAAAATACTTTAACTATACCAGCGGCTTAACTATGACCAATCGCAAATTTGCGGAACTTTTTGGTCAACCTGCACGTCAACCGGATAAAGACGCTTTAACACAATTTCATATGGATATTGCAGCTTCAGTGCAGGCTGTTACAGAGGAAATTGTTCTACGTATTACGCGTGGATTGGCACGCGAATACGATATTCCTAATTTGTGTCTTGCCGGTGGGGTCGCTTTGAATTGCGTCGCAAATGGCAAACTTTTACGCGATGGTGCCTTTCCCAATATCTGGATCCAACCGGCTGCAGGCGATGCCGGGGGGGCAATTGGCGCAGCCATGGCTGCGTGGCATAAGGAATTAGGGAAAGAACGCACAGTTAATCCATCTGATGCGATGCAAGGTTCATATCTTGGGCCGCAATTCTCTCAAGACATTATAGAAAAGGAGCTTTCAAAAGCCGGAGCAGTCTATGAAGTCATGGAAGATCAGGTTCTGTTTGAAGAAACGGCAACAGCCCTTGCTGAGAATAAAGCTGTTGGCTGGTTTCAAGGTCGTATGGAATTTGGCCCAAGAGCCTTGGGCGGGCGTTCTATTTTGGCGGATCCCCGTTCTGCTTCCATGCAAAAAACTCTAAATTTGAAAGTGAAATTCCGGGAAAGTTTCCGCCCCTTTGCTCCTTCTGTTCTTGCTGAAGATGTGAGCGATTGGTTTGAACAAGAAACGCCCAGCCCTTATATGCTTATTGTTGCCGACGTTCACGAAAAACGTCGCTACAAAATGACCGATGAGGAAAAGAATTTATTCGGCATTGATAAACTGAATGTGTCCCGTTCTGAAATCCCGGCGATTACGCATGTCGATTACTCTGCGCGTATTCAAACGGTGCATAAAGAAACCAATCCACGTTATCATGCACTTATTTCGGCTTTTAAAGAAAAAACAGGATGTCCGGTTGTTGTTAATACGTCCTTCAATGTGCGCGGAGAGCCTATCGTAAACACACCTCATGATGCTTTTAAGTGCTTTATGGGGACTGATATTGAAGTTCTGGTGATCGGGAACTGCTTTTTACGTAAAGATGCACAAGATCCAGCTTTGGCAGTAAGCTACGAGAATAAATATGACCTTGACTAATCGCACATCTAATCTTCTTCTTCTTTTTTTCTCTATTGCCATATCGCTGGCTGTTTTAGAAGGGGCCTTGCAACTTCTTTATGGGACATCTACGCGTTCAGATGATTTTGTATGGTCTTGTGATAAAAATGATGCCTACATAGAAGAAAATGAATGTTTTGGTCGCTTTGATAATTTTGCCTATATTCAGTATTATTCGAAAGCAGGTTACCGGCCTTTAGAGAACTGGAAAGGTCGCGGCGTAAGCATTAATGACATAGGTATTCGCTCCGATATGACACGTCAGGAGCTTAGTTCCATAGATCTTACCTTGTTCTCTGGCGGTTCCACGGCCTTTGGTGCCGGAGTTAAACAAACAGATATGTACTCAAACTTTATTCCTGATGCCGAAACTGCCGGTGTCGGGGGGTACCTCTTTGCAAATGAATTTGATTTTATAAAAGATTATCTGACGGACACCTTAAATCCCAAAGTATGGGTTGCCTTAAGTGGCTGGAATGATGTTTATGCTGCCTATAGAGGGTTTGATTATTATACCTCACCAGATATGCTCTCCGTAGAAAGAGCGCTGTATACCGCTAATATTCTCTATCGAAATGCCTACCTGCCAAAAATTATTCAGGCTCAAACGACAATTACACCTGAAAAATTTTCAATTAAACTGGTATATGTTGCAGCGAAAATTGCAGAAATTTCGGGTTTGATTTCGGTTCCACATACAACGCTTCAAGCGAATGATTTCTCTTATGACCAGTTCTGGTTTAGGTTCAAGAATGAAATCCTCATAGCGAAGCACTTTGCGGACCTCAATCAGATAAAGTTTGTTTTCGCTCTGCAACCAAGCTTGTATACAACGAAAAAGGAACTCAGTTCCAACGAACAAAAGCTTCTTGAAACATACAATAAACTTTTTCCAAACTTGGATGAGCATTTTAAAATTTTCTATCCCAGACTAGAAAAAGACTTGTCTGATTTGGCACAACAATATGATTTTTCGTTCGTAAATACAGACTTGGCTCTTGCGAATGTAAAAGAGTCTGCTTTTGTTGACCATGTACATTTCGGATCAATTGGAAACAAGGCACTTGGGCTTTTCTTACAGAAAACACTTTCTGATTATACGAAATAGTGAAGTCGTTTCCAGAATTTCAAATGCTGAAAGTTAGGGTAATTGCATCAAGGTCGGCGATTGGTAAATCAGGCGATATCCTGCCTGTTTACGCCTCGTAACATTGCGCTGCTTTAGATCAGCTTCAATAAAAAAAGCCCTTATATTTTAAGATATAAGGGCCTTTTTATCATCTAGGGATGTTTTAGGCGTTTAGATCTTCGCCATTTAAGACTTTTTCAATGAGAGCACAGCTTTTGTCCAGGCCGTAAAGGGCAAAGAAAGAGCCCATGCGTGGCCCGGTTTCCTGACCCAGCAGGGTTTCATATAAAGCAGCAAACCATTCGCGCAGGTTCTCATAATTATGTTCTTTACCAATCGTATAGACTTCGGTCTGAACATCTTCACCACTGGTGTCTGAAGCGAGTGTTTCCAATTTGGCTTTCAAATCAGAAAGGGCAGCACACTCACCAGCAGTCGGCGTACGGAACTTCTTCGTCGGTTTCACGAAGTCCTGATAGTAATTGATGGAATATGCCACCAGTTTATCCAGCATCGGGCTGTTGTCCGGTGTTGCTTCTGAATTATAGGTTTTGATGAATTCCCAAATTACAGATGGGTTTTCTGTATTCAAAACAGATACAAGATTAAGCAACATATTGAAGCTTAAAGAATGGCTGTCGGCTTGTGGGTGACCATTATGGATGTGCCATGCCGGGCTGTCGATTTTTTTGGCATCTTCCAGACTGTCAAATTTCTGAACATGGCTGATATATTCATCTACGGCTTTGGGGATGATATCAAAATACAGACGTTTGGCCGTCTTTGGTTTTTGGAACATGAAATAAGATAGCGTTTCCGGTGGAGCATAGCGCAGCCACTCTTCCATAGACAAACCGTTGCCTTTGGATTTTGAAATTTTCTCGCCTTTATCATCGAGGAACAGTTCGTAGGTGAACTGAACGGGCGGTGTACCGCCAATAGCGCGACAAATTTTAGAGGACAGGTTTTGTGAATCAATCAGATCCTTACCTGCCATTTCATAATTAACGCCCAAGGCTGTCCAGCGCATGGCCCAGTCGGCTTTCCATTGGCACTTAACCGCACCGCCTTTTACAGTGGTTTCGACTTCTTTGCCGTCTTCGTTCAGGTACACCATCGTTCCGGCATCGGGGTTGGTGGAAATGACTTTTGCCAACAGAACTTTACCAGATTCGGCATCAACCGGCAGAAGCGGGCTGTAAGTTGCACGACGTTCTTCCCCCAATGTTGGGCGAATGATGTTGCAAACTTCTTCGTGGTTGCGCAGTATCGAAAGCAGGGTTTCGTCAAAAAGGCCGTCTTTATAACATTGCGTTGCACTACGGAATTCATATTCGAATCCGAATTGGTCAAGAAACTGGCATAAGCGGTTGTTGTTATGTTCGCCAAAGCTTGGGTGTGTACCAAACGGGTCGGGAACGACCGTCAAGGGCTTGCCCAAATGTGGGGCAATAATTTCTTTATTCGGGATATTGTCTGGTACTTTGCGCAGGCCATCCATATCATCGGAAAAAGCGATCAATTTGGTCGGCATACCGTCTGACAGGATCTGAAAGGCGCGCATGACCATTGTGGTACGTGCGACTTCGCCAAATGTACCGATATGGGGCAAGCCGGAGGGACCGTAGCCAGTTTCAAATAAGACGTAGCCATTTTCCGGGCACTTGCCGTTCAGGCGTTTAAGGATGTTGCGTGCTTCAACAAAGGGCCAGGCTTTTGAGTGGTGCGCGGCTTCACGCGCGTGCAGGGAAGGTGCATCCGATGGCATCGCAGGTCATCCTTAAAAAAATAAATCGTTGGGGAGAATAATATCTCCAAGGCTGGGCAAACTAAGACTATGACTGACATTCGTCAATAGTTTCGCGTTAATCAGATCATTTGTTTCACCTAAATGGCGAATGTAAAATTGTAAACTCTCCTTTTGCTTAATGTAAGAGCTTGAATTTTTTTTCAAATGATTCCATAATGAATACGACAGAATGTATCTTATATTAGGAGAGAACTCCAATGGGTAACAGCATGACTATTACGTCCTCGGACGGTCGTGTTGATATCGTTGCTGCACCCGACGGTGTGCAGACCGATAGTAATTTCGGGCAAGGGTATCAACAAGGTAGCGGCCATTCAAAGGAAATCGAAGATATCGTCAGTATCGGTATCGCCTTTTCTACGGCTGAGAAATTGAAAGAAGCTCATGATGAAGTTGAGCTTATGAAGATTCTCGGTATTGACGAAGAAAAAGCGCGTGAGCTGGTCGGTATCGTTGGCGAACAATTTCAGGAACTGCCTGGTGAACGGCTTGGTAAAGATGAATTTCTTTACGATACTGTACGTGAGGTCGTTATTGATATGTTGACGGCAAACGTTGGTAATGAAGATGAAGTGATCATCTTCAGAACATTCGAGACACGTTTGGCTGAACGAATTCGTGAAAAACAAAGTGATCCTATTAATCGCGAGCAGCTTAATAATGCAGAAGGGATTGATGGGGACGAGGCGTCTGAGTAACGAATAATTTCGGGTTCGACGGGCAGAAAAATGCGCTAAGAAGGGGTTCTTGGCGCGTGTAAGTGTGTTTGAAATCTAGAAAAATCATCTTCATGAAAGCCTGTGCTGGAAATTGTATAAAGTGCAGGCTATTGTGACGAAATGAATGTCAAGGACGATACGTTAAACCCTATTCCTCAGTCGATTCGCATGCCATGCGTTCCTGTTTTGGTAACGCATGTGCGTTCGTGCGCGTGGTTGAGTTTGGATGGGGAAATAGAAACCTTGTCACAAAAGGAAGGGGCACGTCGTCTGTCCACCAGTGAAATCCCCGTACTGGTTTTGCATGCTTTGGCGACAGCGCGACGTTTACGATGCGGCCCGTTTCCAAGGCTTGATATTCTGGAACTCTTTGCCTTTGTGCGTCCTGCGCAATTTTGCCTGCCGACACCTCGTGGGATTGCAGACAGTCTTGGCTTGCCGAAGCCCCTTAGTCTGGAAGATGAAGTTGAAACGTTACGTACCGCATGTCAGAAATTGTTGGGCGAATTGCGAGAACGTTCCAGCAAGGATTTAATCACGTTGGCCTGGGCGATGAAAACCGGTGGTTGGAGTTGGGGAAATATCGTTCTGGATGCGTTGGGGGTGCAGGAAGGTGATGCACCACATAGCGGTGCTTTATTACGGTCTTTGCAAATTTGGCATAAATTAAAAGAGTGGGTCGAAAGTGCGCCGCCCCCGCAACCCGGGCATTTGCCGGTTGAACCGGTGGAAGCGCGTGCCCGTTTGGATCTTTTGCTGGGAGCAGATGCCGAAGTTCGTCTGGAACAGAAAGATTATGCGGCTTCGATCTGCGAAGCGTTTCAAGCCCCGAATGCGGTTGGGGAACCTGTTATGGCATTGGTGGAAGCTGGGACAGGGGTTGGTAAAACGCTCGGCTATATCGCAGCGGCGAGTGTGTGGGCGAAAAAAAACCAAGGTGCCGTCTGGATCAGTACTTATACCCGAAATCTGCAACGACAGTTGGATAGTGAGCTGGATCGCCTGTACGGTGACCCGAAGGAAAAGAAGCGAAAAATCGTTATTCGAAAAGGGCGGGAGAACTACTTCTGTCTTTTGAATTTTGAAGAGGCGGTTTCACGCTTACGTTTGCGCGCTGATGATGCGCCTGCCTTAGGCCTTATGGCGCGTTGGGCATTGGCAAGCCGGGATGGGGATATGATCGGTGGGGATTTTCCGTCGTGGCTAAAAGAACTCTTGGGTGCGCGTCTCACAGTTGATATGACGGATACTCGTGGTGAATGCGTTTACTCATCCTGTTCCCACTACGCAAAATGTTTTATCGAAAAAACGGTTCGCCGGGCGCGGCGTGCAGAATTGGTTGTGGCCAATCATGCCTTGGTGATGATACAGGCCGCGTTGGGTGGGACAGAAGAAGCCATGTTGCCGACCCGCTATATATTCGATGAAGGCCATCATGTGTTTGATGCGGCAGATAATGCTTTTTCAGCGCATTTGTCTGGTCAAGAAGGCGCGGATTTAAGGCGTTGGTTATTAGGGGCAGAAGAAAGCAGCCGATCACGTGCACGTGGATTAAAGGCGCGCATTGAAGATTTAGTGACGGGTCGCGAGATGGAAGAGGCCTTGGAAGAGGTTATGCATCATGCCCGTATTCTGCCGGGACCAAGTTGGCACCAGCGGATCAGTGGCGGTGAACCGATGGGACCGTTTGAAGATTTTTTGCGTCGTATGCGCCAACAAGTTTATGCCCGCGATATCAATAACGGATCGCCCTTTAGTCTGGAAGCTGCCATTCATCCGCCGGTCGAGGGTGTGCTGGAAACGGCAGAACGTTTAAAATCAGCATTGGAGAAAATGCGTATTCCGATGCAAAGCCTGATTAAAGGAATGATGGCTTTGATGGATGAAGAAGCGGATGAGTTGGACAGTGCCAATCGTCAACGTATCGAAGCCACATGTGCCAGTTTGGAACGCCGTGGCGTTCAACAACTTCTGGCATGGTGTGCGATGCTGGATAGCCTGTTTGGCGAAACGCCACCGCAATTTGTTGATTGGTTTTCGGTTGAACGCATGGATGGGCGTGACATGGATGTAGGGATGCATCGCCATTGGGTGGATCCGACCATTCCTTTTGTTGAAGAAGTTGTGGAAAAATCACATGGTGTTGCGATTACTTCTGCCACGCTACGAGATGGCAGTGGTGATGAGGAGCTGGACTGGAAGGTTGCACAGGCGCGTACTGGTGTATCCCACTTAGCACGTCCCGCATTATTGCATGATGTAAAATCGCCGTTTGATTATCCAAAACAGACCCGAGTTTATATTGTGGATGATATCCGCAAAGATAATTTGGATCAGATTGCGGCGGCTTATCGCGAATTGTTCTTGGCTGCCGGTGGGGGCGGTTTGGGTCTGTTTACGGCGGTTAATCGATTGCGTGCGGTTTATCAGCGTATTGCTGAACCATTGGATCGAACAGGGATACAGCTCCTTTCTCAACATGTTGATGCGATGGATGTGGGGACATTGATTGATATTTTTCGTGGGGAACAAAGCAGCTGCCTGTTGGGCACTGATGCGGTCCGTGATGGGGTTGATGTGCCGGGCGATTCCTTGCATCTCATCGTTTTTGACCGTGTTCCATGGCCGCGACCGACAATTTTGCACAAAGCGCGAAAACGATCTTTCCCGGCGCGTTCTTATGACGAGATGATTGCTCGCTTACGTATGAAGCAGGCGTTTGGGCGTTTGGTGCGTCGTAAATCTGATCGGGGTGTGTTTGTTATGCTGGACCGACAAACACCAACGCGTATGTTAGGGGCCTTCCCCGATGGAGTAGAGATCGTGCGCACCGGCTTGGCAGAAACGATCAAAGGTGTTCATGAGTTTTTATCTGAAAAATGATTGTTCAGTGTAGGTCTAAACTTTACTTTCTTCCAGAACGCGTGTGATTTCCGCTAATGTCGAGGCCACGTCAATCGGTTTGGTCAAGTAGGCTTTAAATCCGAGCTCACGGCCCTTTTCAACTTCACGCGGCATGGCATTTGCGGTTAAGGCGATCACTGGAATGTCAGACATATTGGGGTCGTCACGCATAACCTCAAAGGCTTCGAACCCGTCCATGCCGGGTAGGTTGATATCCATCAAAACAAGATCCGGTTTGCTTTGCTTGATCAGTTCAAGGCCTTCTTCGGCTGTTCCTGCTTCGATAAACTCGGTGCGGGGAAGCTGGGTAATCAGTTCACGCATGAGGCGCATATTAGCTGGGTTATCCTCGACATAGAGGATGCTATTGGTACCATTAATGCGTTTGGGTAGATGGCTGATTTCCACATTCAGTTCTGGTGCATCACGGATAATGGATTGATCGGATAAGGGAATATCAACCCAGAAAGTAGAACCTTCTCCCAGCTTACTGTTGACACCAATTTCGCCGCCCATAATTTCGATCAGGTGTTTGGTGATGGTCAGGCCAATCCCTGTACCTTCAATGTCGGTATTTTCCGCATTTAATCGGTTAAAGGGCTGGAACAGTTGATCCTGATTACCTTCTTCAATGCCATAGCCTGTATCGGTGACAGTATAACGCCAAAAACCTTGCGGTCCTTCGGAACTGTCTAAAATGACTTTGCCATTCGCAACGTTATATTTAATAGCGTTGGAGAGCAGGTTAGAAAGAACCTGTTTGAGACGGGTAAAGTCGCCGATGACATATTTGTCTGGATTGTCGTTTCCTATACGCTCAATAGCGATGTTTTGTTCACCCGCGTAGGCATCAATCATATCCACACATTCATTAACGACGTTGCTGGGGTCGATGTTTTCAATGGACAGGCTGATACGGCCGGACTCGATTTTTGCGAGGTCAAGTACTTCGTTAATCAATTCAAGAAGCAGGTTACCGGCTTTGAGGACGTGTTCGATATATTCGGATTGCTTGTCGGAAAGCGGGTGGCGCTGATCCATCAGCAACAATTGTGCAAATCCGAGGATACCATTCAGGGGGGTTCGCAACTCATGGCTCATGCGTGACAGGAATTCAGACTTGGCCCTGTTGGCTTTTTTAGCTTCTGTCGTTGCAGCTTGTAATTCATGTGTGCGTTCTTCGACGCGATGTTCCAGTTCATCACGTGCGCGACGCAGTTCACGTTCTGCGCGCTTGATTTCCGTAATGTCGGTCTGAATCCCAACGCGGCCACCTGCATGGGTTGGCCGTTCACGAATAAGAAGATGGCGACCGTCTGTCAGGGCGACTTCGATGGAACCACTGGTGTCCCAGTTGTACGCACTGCGCAGGTCGTGATAGGAACGTCCAAAATGATCGACGGCAGGGACAACACCGCGTTCGATATCCAATTCAATGAGACGATTGTAGCTGATACCGGCGCGAATATCTTCGTCGCTATATTCGTAGAAATCTTTGAAGCGCGTATTGCATAAGACAAGATTTTGTTGTTTGTCGAATAAAATGAAGGCTTCAGAAATGTTTTCAATCGCATCTTTCAGGCGGGCTTCAGCTTCGACTGCGGCATTGCGGGCAGCGCGCAGGGCTGCATCGGTTTCGATTTGATGGTTCATCATATCGTTAAAGGCGTTGATGACCTGTCCTACCTCGTCTGAAGATTGCCATTTTACAGGCTCATAATCATCCGTAACCTTTGCACGGCGGATCCCTTTGAGCAGTAAATCAAGAGGTTTCCCGATAAGACGTTGTGAGGCAATAAATGTTCCGCCAACCAGTGAGGCTGCTAATAGAATAAGAATGAAGCTGTCAAAAACAAGGCGTTCCAACGCTTGGCTTTTTACCTGATCATCCCCAAAAATCAGGACGAGCTTGCCGACGACTTCATCACGTTCTGAGCCGGAAAAGATAATGTCACGCGTGACTTTCAGTTCCGGTACATTGGGTTCGGCGCCTTCTTTGCCGACATGTTCCAGAACATGTCCATAATCATCTAGAAGGGTCCCGCTAATGAAGTGAGGATTGTTGGCTAAGGTGCTCATTGCCAATCGAATAGATTGTTCGTCAAAATTCCAGACGGGAACGGATAGGGTAGAGCTTTGGAAATCTGCGATTTGCTTTATTTGTTCGTGAAGGCGTTTATTGGCGTTGTGGTAATTGCGATATTCGAATGCTGTAAACAAGACGACCATACTTACACCTACGATTAACAAATAGGTGGCCAGTAATTTGGTTCTTAAGCTCCAGGTTCGTTTTGTTTCAGGCATTCACTCCTACCCCGCTTCCTTTTTTAAGGATACTGCTTACAGTCAAGTTTAAAAGCTTTGTACAAAACTACAACTTGAATTTCGTACTAAACTTCATTAAGCGTCTAAAAATTATAAAAAATATAGGGCCAATGGGTATTTTAATTCAAAAAAGCTAAATAAATCATAAAATACAAGAGTAAGGCGGGAGATGAATTTATCTTCTGGTTTTTATGATATGTGTCTTTGCTCTCAATAATAGTTTTTTGTATATAGGGTACTTCAATCTCAGCGTAAAGAGAGGAGAAAATTCTTGCGCGAATCGTTAATTAATATGCGCTAATGATTGATCTATGACGGTTTATGCAGGAGATCGTGCATGGCTTTGGTCAGTCGATCAATTGATACCGGTTTGGTGATGAAAAAATCAATTCCAAAATTCTCAGCATTTTGCATGGTGACGGTTTGGTCATACCCAGACATCATAATAACGGGTATTTTAGGTCTGATTTCATGAATGGCTTTAATGAGCTGAGCACCATTCATTTTTGGCATTGTTTGGTCGGTCAGGATGATCTGGTATTTGTCCGGGTCTGCTTTAAAGGCTTCTAAGGCTTCCAGTGCGCTGTTGAAGCTGTCGAAATTGTAGCCGACATCTTCCAATAATTCTTCCAGAAAATTTGTATTGAGAAGTTCGTCATCAACGATAAGAGCATATTCCATATTGCCTTCAATAATCTCTTCGACCGCGGGCATGCTGGCAACAGGCTGATCACTAACGGGGAGATAAATGGTGAATGTACTTCCTTTGCCAGGGATGCTTTTAACAAAAATTTCACCTTTATGATCTTGAACGATCGCATGCACCATTGCGAGGCCTAGGCCGGTTCCTTTACCGCTTTCTTTTGTCGTGTAGAAGGGATCAAATATTCGGGTTAGTGTCTGTTCATCCATACCATGCCCGGTATCGCTGATTGAAATTTTGATATGCGGTCCAACGTTCAGAATGGGGGAGGTATCAGCGATTTCCGCCTGCAACATGCAGTGTTCCATACTTACGCGAAGGGTGCCGCCGTCTTTCTCCATTGCCTGATTGGCATTCGTACAGAGGTTTAGGATCATTTGTTGAATTTGTGTGTGATCAACAATAACGGGCGGACAATCTTTGGGTATGTTGAGCTCTATGTCGATATTGGATGGCTGAGTTGCCTTAATAAGTTGCAAGGTATCTTCCAATATGGGGGCAAGGTAGCGGCTTTCCATTTCACTTTCGCTGCGTCGGGAAAAGCTGAGAATTTGCTTAATCATGTCGGCCCCTCGTTTTGCGGACTTGGCAATTTGAGTGATCCGTTCATGGTTTGGGCTGTCTTTATCAATACGTGCAGACAGTAATGACGCATACCCTAAAATAGGTGTCAGGATATTATTGAAATCATGGGCAATGCCGCCAGCCAGCGTACCGATTGTTTCCATTTTCTGTGCTTGGCGGAGTTGCTGTTCCAGTTTTTTTTGTCTCTTTTCCTGTTCACGGCGTTTGGTAATGTCGGTGATGAAAGCAACCGTGCGCGCTTTGCTGCTTTTTTCATACGGGAGTTTAGACAGATTGATTTCGACGGGGACACGTTTTGCATCGCAACGTCTCAAACGTAATTCGTAAGTCCGGTGCGGGCGGTTGTTATCCTGTCTGAAATAATCGGACAAAATGTCCATATCATCGGGATAAATAAATTTTGACAGGGGGGAAAAGAGCATTTCCTCGCGACTGTAACCCAACAACTGGCAAAGCGAAGAGTTGATATCAACCAGTTCCCTTTTATCAATTTCTATGATGGCGAAGCCTTCTGATGTGGCCTCGATAATTGCACGCAAACTTCCTTCGGTTGCTTTCAGGGCATCCTCGGCTTTTTTGCGGGCTGTAATGTCTTGTCCTGAACTCAGGATACCGATTGTCTTTCCTTCGCGGTTTACTTCGCGCGCGTTGTGCCAAAAAATACGTCGGCGTTCCCCCCGCTTGGTGATGATGTCATTTTCCAGATAACTGGAAGGTGTCAGATTTTTAAGCTGGCCTTTTTGAGTGAAGAAAAGATTGTTGAAAATGCGTAAAGTATTGTCGCGATTTTCACGCGGGATTGCGGTTTCAAACCAGTTTTTCCCTATAATGTCTTCGGATTTACACCCCATGACATCAAGGCCGCGTTGGTTGATCTTGATGACGCGGCCCTGCATATCAAGACGCAGAATGATGGCTTCGGCAATTTGCAGGAAGCGTTCGTTTTCCTCTTTTTGGCGTTTAAGTTCATTTTCGGCTTTTTCTTTTTCCTTCAGATGAGAGCCGATAACGTTCAACATGTTTGTTCCGCTCAAGGTCACACCTTCAAACTCGGTTCCTTTGAGCGCCGGAGAAAGGGTGAGTTGACTTTGGCTGGGCGCTTGTGGATCGATACGGGCGAAATCATCGGCCAAGCGTTGCAAAGGGCGGGTGACGCGGTTGTGAAAAACATAAAACAGGAAAATGGCAATCAAGAAGCTTTGAAGCAATGCCAACCCTAAAATAATAAGGGCGCGCTTAAAAAAGGCTTCGGCCGTTTGATGGGGAACGACCTCAATATACAAACTGCCGATACTTTTGTCGGGTTCGCGCTGTAAATGTAAGTCGATCGTATAGGCGTACTTCGGTTTGAAAAGCAGTTCTGAAATTGCGGCAAAGGGGAGTGGCCCTCTGTAGCGTTCCAGTGTGGACATGATTGTGTTGTTTTCATCACGAATAGTCACGCTGGAAATAGGGGGGAAAGCAAATAAACCGTTTGCAATTTCAACGGCGAGTCCGGTGTCGAAGGTATAAACAGAGCGAACTGCCGCTTTTTCAACCGACCCCAATAAGCTTTCGATTTGGTCGTTGAAACTATTCAGGCGTTGTTGGTAATCCCAGACGACAAGCAGGCTGCCGATGACAAGTCCGAGGCATAACGTCAACAGAACAATGGTTCTGGCCATTCGATAAGCGATAGTATGTTGAGGATGGATCAAAGAAAAACTCGCATGTGCCTGAAATTTGAAGAAGTATTAAACTTTCATGGCGGCTATTAGTGCAAGATGTTTTTGATATTCTGTTCGTAATTGGCTCGGCGCATGTGTCGATTCTTGCGTAATTTGCCTCAATGGAGTGAGCGAATTAAATCAATTCGATGCTTTTATTGCCTAAAAAATAAGCAGCATTATGATAATTACAGGCTTTGTCCTTCGACAAAGATAGACGTGTTCATAAAAGCACGTTAGGGTAATTCAAACCGTTTTACACAACTAAATAATTGATAGGTTCAACGTACCTATGGGGCAGATAAGAAAAGTTAAAGTATCCACTGGAATTGAATGGGTCGAAGTTCCCGAAGCCGGTGTTTTCATGTTATGTGGCTGTCCGCCCGACAGCGTGAAACATTTGATGAAACGTGGATTGATTGTTCCGACGGAACGGGCAGGGTGGTCGTTTGAAACTGGCCCCAATGTTATTTTATTGTCCGATGTGATTTTGCAAAATGGTAGTTTTACCAACATGGCAGAATTCCCGGTTTTGCAGATGTTGTATCGTCAAGGTACACTGATCCCGAATCACCCCAATAATACGGGGGCAAAACCGATGTTGGTCGGCGCACAAGATCAAATTGATGCGCAGATGGAATATATCTATCGCGGAAATTATGGTCTGGTCAGCGAAGAAGAATTGATCAAGGGGGGGGCCGCTCCTGCCGAAGCCAAAGATATGATGCGTATGAAGTTGCGCTTTGCTTTTGGCGCCATTCATCATCCCAGTGCTTTGCTTGATCATCGGGTGGTTAAAGATGATGCGGTTGAAATCAAAAACGGTGTTTTTGTCAAACGCCTGTCACTTAATAAATTCGAAGTCAGCTATGAAGATGAAACCGTTCAGGTCGACCTTAATCTAGATGTGGATGATCATTATGTGCCGTCCTATCCGTTGAATTATCACGAAATTGCCCGTGATAGTTTTTCGGTTATTCATTCCGGGGACGGGGATGGATGGGATGTTAATCGTCCGACCATGTCCAGTGTCATTATGTATCAAGGCAAGATTTATCTGGTGGATGCAGGGCCGAATGTGCGGGTGACGTTGCAGGCCCTTGGGATCGGGATTAGCGAAGTAGACGGGATTTTTCATACCCATTCCCATGATGATCATTTTGCCGGATTACCGGCTTTTATCCGCTCTGATCGTAAAATTAATTATTATGCGGCACCTTATGTACGTGCGTCTGTAGCGAAAAAATTATCTGCGCTGTTGTCGATTGATGAAAGCCGGTTTGAAGATTTTTTCAATATTCACGATCTGAAAGTCGATGAATGGAACGATATCGAAGGATTGGAAGTCCGCCCGCGCATGTCGCCCCATCCGGTTGAAACCGCTGTTCTTCAATTCCGCGCCTTGGGACCGGAAGGTTATAAAACATATGGTCATTATGCCGATATTGTGTCCTTGCAAGTTCTGAAAGACATGATCAACGAAGATGAAAAATCTCCGGGTGTATCTCAAGCTTTCTTTGATCGGGTTAAAGACCATTATCTGGAAGAAATGGATGTCAAAAAAATCGACATCGGTGGTGGCTTGATCCATGGAGAGTCGGATGATTTTAGGGATGATCCTTCCGGCAAAATCATTTTGTCGCATACGGCGCGTGCTTTAACGGTTGATCAACGCGAGATCGGTTCTGGCGCACCGTTCGGGACAAGTGATGTGCTGATCCCGTCTTTTCAGGACAACACCAGACGGTATGCTTATGCTTATTTGCGTAATTATTTCCCGACCGTGCCGACCCATGCGCTGCGTACGTTAATGAACTCTAATCTGGTAACCTTCAACCCGGAAACCATCCTGTTTAAAGAAGGGGAAAAGGTCGATAATATTTATTTATTGCTGACGGGTGCGGTAGAGATGATTAAAACCTCCAGCAATTTGCATGCACTGGCATCGGCGGGGTCTTTGGTTGGTGAAATTGCGGCCATTCATCAATTGCCCTTGATGGAAACGTATCGTGCGACAACTTTTGTTCGTGCTATGAAAATCCCCGTAGCACTTTATCGTAATATTGTTGAAAAATACCAGCTGTTTGAAGATATCCTGCGCCTAATGGAAGGTCGCGAATTCTTGCAAAATACCCGTATCTTTGGGGAGGCGCTATCTTATAGTACGCAAAATCGGATTGCCGATGAGATGGTGTCGCATCATCTTTGTGCCGGTGATGAATATGCCCCGCTTAAAAAAGAAGGCTTGGCAATTGTGAAAGAAGGCAGCGCACGTCTTTATTGCGGGAAACGTTTTATTGAGGAAATTGGACGGGGCGATATTTTTGCAGAAGACAGTGTTGTCGGTAATCGTCGCAGCAAACATCATATCGAAATAGATGGTAGTTTTGAATTTTGTACGATCTCGGCGGTTATTTTACAGGATATTCCGATCGTACAATGGAAGCTGATTGAAAGTTTCGAGCGTCGCCGCCATATCGCCATGTCTTAGCCCTGTCGGGCGAAGGCGTCGAACAGGGCTTTGGCTTTGGTCAGGGTTTCTTCATATTCGTCATGGGGGGAAGAATCAGCAACAATGCCGCCGCCCACCTGAATACAGACGGTTTTGTCTTTAAACAAAACGGTGCGAATGACGATGTTGGTATCCATACTGCCGTCAAATCCGATATAGCCGATGGCCCCGCAATAAACCCCGCGAGGGCAACGTTCCTGTTCAGAAATAATTTCCATTGCACGCACTTTTGGGGCACCGGTAATGGACCCACCCGGAAAAGCAGCGCGCAACAAGTCAATCCCATCATAGCCGTCTTCCAGTTTTCCGGTGATGGTGGACACAAGATGATGCACGTTGGCAAAAGAATGAACGGCGCACAGCTCGGGGACGTGTACGCTATGGGGTTTGCAAACGCGTGACAGGTCATTGCGCAACAAATCGACAATCATGGTGTTTTCGGCGCGGTCTTTTTCGCTGCTTGCCAGTTCCATTGCATTGGCGTGATCTTGTATGACGTCCGGGTGGCGTGCCCGTGTCCCTTTAATTGGGCGGGTTTCGACTTGCTTACCCTTAAGCTTTAAGAAACGTTCCGGGGATGAGGACGCAATGCAGAAATCTCCGAAATTCAGATAAGCAGAAAACAGGGCCGGGTTAATTTTGCGCAAGTTCAGATAAAAGGCAAACGGGTCGAAATTGTCGGGCATCATGCCCTTAAATCGTTGGGTCAGGTTGGCCTGAAATATGTCACCGGCATGGATGTAATCAATGACGGATTGAACAGCCGTAACATATTCGTCTTTTTGGAAACCAGATTTCCAATCTATGGAGCAAGGTGTAAAAGTCGGGAAAGTGGCGTCGTTACCCCATAATAGAGACTTTAGCCAATAAGCCCGATCTTCATGGAAGAGGGAGAATATCCACGCCTGTTTTAAATGATGATCAAAGGTGGCCACCACATCGTAAAATCCAAGGCAAAGATCAGGAACTGTTAAGTCATCTTTGGCTTGAGATGGAATTTTTTCAATTTGATGAAGAAGCTCATAGCCGAAATAGCCCACGACACCGCCTTGAAACGGAGGGAGGTTCGGGTGACGTTCAAATGAATAAGCCGCGAGTTTATCTTGTAGTTTTGCAAAACTGTTTTGACCGTCTGTAAACGTTTCAAACGGATCAATGGCAATAAAACTGTAACGGCCCTGTTCAAAATCGAACATGGCGGAATCCAGCAACTGCGCAAAAGGTTTGTTTGCATGCGGGGCAAACAGGATTGCGGGATCACCGTAAGGGATTTCTATATAAAAGGGCCGTTTCATAAATCGCTTCTTACACGAAAGCGACTTGGCTTGTCGAGAAGAGTCGGCTATGAAAGGGGCCGACCTGTTTTCATGCGAAGGAAAAAACGATGCCCAAGCAATTTCGTTGTCACCTGTTCTGGTGTGGACATGAACGTGACGACCCGACAAAGCCGTCTTGCGCAAAACGGGGTTCTATGGATATCGGGATGAAATTAAAACAGGCCATGCGTGATCGTGGTTTGCGCGAAGAAGTCGCCGTGACCAAGTCCGGTTGCCTCGGTCAATGCAGTGTCGGCCCGGCTATGATCGTTTATCCCGAAGGTGTCTGGTATAGCGTCCCGACCCTTGAAGACGCAATGGAAATTCTGGATAGCCATCTGGAAAAAGGCGAGATCGTCAAACGTTTGGTGATCAGGGATTAATGCGCTTGATCTTCCGACTGGATCCCCGTTTGCACGGGGATGACAGGGGGGGATGAAATATTGCAAAAACATGTCATTCCCGCGAAAGCGGGAACCCAGTTTTTAAAAAATGCTCTGTTCTTTTCCTAATTTTGCGAGAGGAGAAAAGAGCGATGAAATCGGGTTATGTCTATATTCTGGCTAGTCGGCGTAATGGTACTTTGTATATAGGTGTTACGGGTGATCTGGAACGTCGTTTAAGCGAACATCAACATGGTGTCATTCAAGGGTTTACCAAGCAATATGGTGTTAAGCATTTGGTTTATTGCGAGGAATACCCGGCAATAGATCAGGCGATTGCCCGGGAAAAAGCAATTAAGAAATGGTTGCGAGTTTGGAAGTTGGAACTGATTGAAAGCAATAACCCAAACTGGCTTGATCTTAGCACTGGGTTTCCTCTTTCGCGGGAATGACAGGATGTTTCGTCATCCCCGTCACCTTTCGTCATCCCCGTGAAAACGGGGACCCAGTGGTGTCTGTTTGTGCATACATGATTTTTTTATGCCGTGACGATCAAATCGGCATCCAAGATTTCATCGACAACCTTATCCCATTCTGCAGTGCTGAGTGTCTCGGTCAGGTCAATTACGGGTGCGTTTGCCGCTTCAATGATGATGTCGGCGTCTTCAAACAGGCCGGTGTTTAAGGTCAGGATCTTCATTTTAGAAACTCACCACTCTGTCGGCTTTGGCGATTAAGGCCCTGAGGTTCTGACACGGTGTCGTGTCGGGTATGCCGGGGATCAGGCTTTGGGGTTTAATCTCGGCCAATTCAAACATTTCGTGATTTTCCACTTTACCATTTATGGCTAGGGGTGCTTTTTTCATAAAGACAAAGTCCACAGTGTTGTTGCGGATGGTTAAACCGGCGGCAACCCGAATGGCTTCGCGCACATCGCGGCGCGCCAGAACAAGGATATGTTTGCTCATAGACTGATCACCTTGTCGGCCTTGGCGACCAACCCGCTGTGATGGAACTGACTGCCGAGATCGACGGGGCAATCAAGGCCGTCCATATGATCTTTCCAGGCTTCGGCGCAGACTACGGCTTCAATACAGTTTGAGGCCACGAGATCGCCAAAGGTATCGTCTTTTAAGGTCTTAACCCCTTGCCCGGTGAAAAAACATCCCCAATCGAGGTCGGCACGCACGCAGGCCTCGCCTAAAGGGGCAGCGATTGTGCCAGCATCGGCACTTGAAATTACGAGCAGCAGGTCCATTGTCTTTTAAATCGTTTTCGGTTAGTGTGCGCCGCCTTGATAGCACTATTCACACCAAAGGGGAACCGTATGAAAGTCGATGATTTCGACTTTGACCTGCCGCGCGAATTGATTGCGCAGCGTCCAGTCAGCCCACGCGATGCGTCCAAACTCTTACGGGTTGATGCAGATTTAAGCGACTATATTTTTAAAGACCTTCCTGATTTATTGCGCGAAGGCGATCTTTTGGTGATCAATAATACCCGTGTGATCCCGGCGCGCCTGAAAGGCAAGCGCGGTGAGGCAAACGTGGAAGTTACTTTGCATAAACATGAAGGCGACGGCACATGGATTGCCTTTGCCAAGGGTGCAAAGAAATTAAAACCGGGTCAGATGATTACGTTTGATAACGACTTTAGCGCAGATGTTGTCGCAAAAGACGGCGGCGAAGTGACCTTGAAGTTCAGTTGCGCGGGTGCCGCCTTGATGGAAGCCTTGGAAGCCCATGGTGGCATGCCGCTGCCGCCTTATATCAAGCGTGAAGGTTTGGCGGACGAACGTGATAAATCCGATTACCAGACCATTTTTGCCAAGGAAGAAGGTGCGGTTGCCGCCCCGACCGCCGGATTGCATTTTACCCCGGACCTGTTTGAAAAACTGGAGGCCAAAGGCGTACAAAAAGCCTATGTGACTTTGCATGTTGGTGCCGGGACGTTTCTACCGGTTAAAGTGGATGATGTGAAAGATCACAAAATGCATGCCGAATTTGGTGTTGTCCCACAGGAAACGGTCGATTTGGTCAATCAGACACGCGCCAAAGGCGGGCGGTTGATTGCGGTTGGGACCACATCTTTGCGCCTGTTGGAAAGTGCCGCACCCGAAGTTGGTAAACTGGCTGCTTTTGAAGGGGATACCGATATTTTCATTACGCCGGGCTATGAATTTAAGATCGTCGATATGCTGACGACCAATTTCCATTTACCGCGCTCGACCCTGTTTATGCTGGTCAGTGCCTTTGCCGGGTTTGAGCGGATGAAAAAAGCCTATTCTTATGCAATTGAAAAAGGCTATCGTTTTTATTCTTATGGCGATGGTTCATTATTGAGCCGCCATGACCAGATTGGTGATTGATAGATGACGGATACATTTAAGTTTGAATTGATGGGCACCGATGGCAAAGCCCGTCGCGGACGTGTTCATACCGCCCATGGTGCGATCAACACACCGGCCTTTATGCCGGTGGGCACAGCGGCGACTGTTAAGGCAATGATGCCGGAATCGGTGGCGGAAACAGGGGCGGAAATCCTGTTGGGCAATACCTATCATTTGATGTTGCGCCCCGGTGCCGAACGCATTGAAAAACTGGGTGGCCTGCATAAATTTATGAATTGGGATAAACCGATTTTGACGGATAGCGGTGGCTTTCAGGTGATGAGCTTGGCGCAGCTTCGTAAAATTACCGAAGAAGGTGTTCGTTTTCGTTCCCATATTGATGGGGCCTATTACGATCTGACACCGGAAAGTTCAACGGAAATTCAGCGCCAGCTTGATGCCGATATCACCATGTGTTTTGATGAATGTCCGGCGTTGCCTGCCCCGAAAGAACGGGTGAATGAAGCCATGCAGTTGTCCATGCGCTGGGCGCGACGCTCGCGTGATGCCTTTACCCATCGTCCCGGTTATGGTCAGTTTGGGATTGTACAGGGCGGTACGGAAAAAGATTTGCGTGAAGAGTCTGTTGAAAAACTGACCGAGATCGGGTTTGAAGGCTACGCCATTGGCGGTTTGGCAGTGGGGGAAGGGCAGGAATTAATGTTTTCCACCCTTGATTTTACCACACCTGTGATGCCGACTGATAAGCCACGTTACCTGATGGGCGTGGGCAAGCCGGACGATTTGGTCGGGGCGGTTGCACGCGGTGTCGATATGTTTGACTGTGTGTTACCAAGCCGGTCTGGGCGCACGGCAGAAGCCTGGACGCGGCGCGGTTCCGTCAATCTGCGCAATGCACGCCATAAAGATGATCCGCGTCCCTTGGATGAACACTGCACCTGTCCGTGTTGTAAAAACTATTCACGTGCCTATTTGTACCACCTGACCAAAACCAAAGAAATTTTGGGCTTGATGCTGCTGACATGGCATAATCTGCATTACTATCAGGAATTAATGGCGGGCATGCGCACAGCCATTGAAGAAGAAACATTTGATAAATTTGTCGTCGATTTCCACGCATTGCGTGAACAAGGCGATATTGAGGCCCTATCATGAGTGATCAAACCATCTACGCAAATCTTGAACAACTTGGTTCTGCGACCGAGACACCAACCAACCCGGATGAAGCCAAGCTGGAAGCGGTGAAAAACCCGTGCCCGGGCACAGATTATCTGGTGCGTTTTACCTGCCCTGAATTTACATCACTTTGCCCGGTGACGGGCCAACCGGATTTTGCCCATATTGTCATTGACTATATCCCCGAAGATTTGCTGGTGGAAAGCAAGTCTCTGAAAGTCTTTTTGACATCGTTCAGAAATCACGGCGATTTTCATGAAGCCTGCACGGTCGGGATTGCCAAACGTCTGGTCGATCTGTTGAAACCGAAATGGTTGCGTATCGGTGGTTATTGGTACCCGCGCGGTGGTATTCCGATTGATGTTTTTTGGCAAACAGGTGATGCGCCCAAAGGGGTCTGGATCCCAGACCAAGGCGTGCCCGGTTATCGTGGTCGTGGGTAACGGGAAATAGATTTTATGCTGAAACTTTTTTATCTGCCGGATACGGCTTCACTCGCCCCGCATATTATTCTCAACCGTTTAGGCGTTGCTCATGAATTGATCCAGATGGGCAAGGATGACGGCAGCCTCGCGGGTGACAAATATCTCAAGATTAATCCTAATCGACGTGTGCCAACTTTGATTGATGGGGATCTTGTGCTGTTTGAATCAGCTGCGATCTGCCTGCATCTGGCTGATAGTGATCCCGATAGCGGCCTGATGCCGCCTTTAGGCAGTGCGAAACGGGCAACAGCTTATAAATGGTTGGTCTTTATGACCAATTCCATTCAGGCAGATATGATGCTCTATTTTTATAAAGAGCGGTTTTCAAAGACTGCACAAGGGGCGGAAGAAGTCCGTGATGTTGCCATTGAACGCGTCAGCACATTCATGAGTCGCCTTGATGATGCTTTGTCAGATGGGCGCCCGTTTTTATGCGGTGGACAGAAAACCATCGTGGAAGATTATCTTCTGATGCTGGGACGCTGGTTTGTGCAAATGGGGCAGGAAGAAAAGCTGAAATCAATGGCCCATCTTTACGCGTTGTTGTGTGTTTTGGAAGACGATCATTTTGTTCAACAGACTTATGATGTCGAAGGCTGCCAACCGTTGTTTCGGTGCTAAAACTCGACACAAACTTTACCGAAGTGCTGACCGCTTTCCAGATATTTAAAGGCGCTCGGCACTTCTTTGAAGTTGAACGTCTGATCAATCACCGGCTTGATATTGTGCTTTTCCATGAAGGCAGTCATACGTTCGAACGCGGTTTTTGATCCAACGGTCACCCCTTGAATGCGGATGTTGCGCATCAAGATCATCGGCAAGGGGATGCTGGATGTATTGGCCCCCGTAAGAACACCGATCAGGCTGATATGTCCGCCGATGCGGGTGGCGCGAATGGATTGTTCCAGTGTTTGCGCCCCGCCGAGTTCGATAATATGGTCCGCCCCTTCGGACCAGATTTTCTTAACCTGTTGGCGCCAAACAGGGTGGTCGTAATAATTGACCGTGTAATCAGCACCCAGTTCTTTGGCGCGTTCCAGTTTTTTGTCACTGGATGATGTGATCAGAACTTGTGCGCCAGCCGCCTTGGCAAACAACAGGGCGAACAAGGCGACACCACCTGTGCCTTGAATAACCACGCAATCACTGGATGATAGCGCAGATTGTTCAAACAAGGCACTCCATGCGGTAACGGCTGCACAGGGCAGGCTCGCGGCTTCAATATCGCTTAAATAGTCCGGGATGGGGATGCAGGCGTTCTCACTGACAACCATATATTCACTGAGTGTCCCGTCATAGGCACCGCCCAAGGCCTGTGGTATGACTGAGGGACGCGCCGGACCGTCCATCCAGTCAGGGAAAAAGATCGGACAAACGCGGGCCCCAACTTCGAACCTATTGGCGTTTGGTCCGCATTCAACAACATATCCAGCCCCGTCCGAGCAAGGGATTAACGGTGTTTTGACCGTCTTGCCATATGCGCCTGCTACAGTCACGAGATCACGATAGTTCAAGGAGGCTGCCGTCATTTTGACAAGGACTTGTCCAGGGTTGAGCTTTGGCGCAGGAAGATCGATAAGATTTAGATTTTCAAGACCGAATGTCTTCTCGATTTGCCACGCTTTCATAAAAAATCTCACTTTGTTGGACGGATCAAAAAACTGCCTTGATTTAAACATGATTTAGCATAAGTGTTGAAGCATTCGTTTCAGGAAAATGGAAAGAAAATGATAAAACTGGTTGGTCTTAAAAATTGCGACACTTGCCGTAAAGCAAAGAAATGGTTGGAAAGTGAAGGAATTTCTTTTCAGTTCCACGATGTACGACAAGATGGTCTTGCCCCTGATGAGGTTGCAGCATGGGCGGCGCAATTGGGATGGGAAGTGTTGTTGAACAAGCGTGGTACAACGTGGCGTAATCTGTCTGATGATCAAAAAAATGATGTGGATGAGTCCAAGGCCATTGCCTTGATCCTTGAAAATCCGGCATTAATGAAACGTCCGATTTTTGTTTGCGAAAATGAAATTTTGCTGGGTTTCAAGCAAGAACAAATCAACAAACTTCAAAAATGCAAATAACGAGAGCAAATCCCGAGCAATCTGTTTTAGATTGCGACGACGCATTTGCGTAAAATCAATAACTTAGAGCATGACACATGATTCATATTAAAAAGAACATGCTCTAAATCAGGTTAGGGAATAAAAAATGTCCAATCTCACAGGCGCTCAGTTGCTGGTCGAACAGCTTTCTTTGCATGGTTCCGATAAAATCTTTGGTGTCCCCGGCGAAAGTTATCTCGCGGTTTTGGATGCTCTTTATGATGCTGATGGTCTGGATTTTATCACGTGCCGGCAGGAAGGCGGGGCGGCTATGATGGCGGAAGCTTACGGCAAACAAACCGGAAAACCCGGGATTTGTATGGTGACGCGCGGCCCCGGTGCAACCAACGCATCCGCCGGTGTACATGTGGCGTTTCAAGATTCTACACCGATGATCTTGTTTATTGGGCAAGTGGCCCGCGACATGATGGACCGGGAAGCTTTTCAGGAAATCGATTATCGCCGGATGTTTGGTCAAATGGCAAAATGGGTGGCCCAAATTGATGATGCGGATCGTATCCCTGAATATATCGCGCGTGCTTATCAAACAGCGGTATCGGGTCGCCCCGGTCCCGTGGTACTTGCCTTACCCGAAGATATGTTGAGTGGCCCGGCAAAACGGGGCTCCGTTCTTGCGCCTTATTGTGTACCGCAATCCTATCCTGCACCGCAGGACATGGGGCGTGTGAAAGACATGCTAGCGGGTGCAGAAAAACCACTTTTGATCGTAGGTGGGGGCGGGTGGTCCCAATCAGTTCAGGCTGATCTTGAAGCATTTTGCCAACGTGAGAAACTACCGGTTGCCGCTTCTTTTCGATGTCAGGATTATATCAATAATGATCTGGCTTGCTATGTAGGGCATGTCGGGATCGGGATTGATCCAAATTTGGCAAAATCCATTGATGAAAGCGATTTACTGATTGTCCTCGGTGCGCGCTTGGGGGAGATGACGACCAACGGTTACGAGGTTGTTAAGCCACCCAAAATCAAGCAAAAATTAATCCACATCTATCCGCAAGCCGAAGAATTGGGCCGTGTCTATCAACCTGATTTGGCAATTGTCGCAACCATGTCTTCTTTCGTGGATGCTTTGTCTGATTGTACCTTTGAAAAGCAAACAACATGGTCACAATGGCAATCCGCATTGCGGGGGAATTACGAAAAATTTAGTATGCCCATTGCCCATCGTGGTGATGTACAAATGTGTGATACTGTTGCCCATATACGTCAACATCTGCCCGATAATACCACCATCACAAATGGGGCGGGGAATTATGCCATCTGGACCCATCGCTTTTTTGCTTATCGTCAATATGGCAACCAGCTCGCTCCGACCTGTGGCTCTATGGGCTATGGTTTGCCGGCTGCAATTGCGGCTGCAACACTTGATCCTGATAAACCGGTTATCTGTATGGCGGGTGATGGGTGTTTTATGATGACCTGTCAGGAATTTGCAACGGCCGTTCAATATGGTTTGAAGCTGATTGTTATTGTCGTGAACAACGGTAAATATGGCACAATCCGTATGCATCAGGAAAAACGTTTTCCTGCGAGAATCTCAGGGACGACTCTGCAAAATCCGGATTTTGCAGCGATGGCAACGGCCTTTGGTGGATTCGGGATTCGGGTAGAGAAAAATGAAGATTTTGCTACTGCATTTGAAGGTGCTCAAAATTTTGAAGGTCCAGCTCTGATTGAAATTATTATTGATAATCAGGTGATTACACCTTCTCAAACAATTGATGATCTACGTTGTTAGCCTATAGGTTGAGGCTTATCGTTTTGAATAAGGTCGTCTAAGCTCAAACAAATGCCTTTGAGGCTTCTGGAAATGTCTTTTTCATCATAATTGGTTGCATTCTATCGTATTTTATAGTCAGGCAAATATGTCGTCCTGGAGAGGGTGTCTCCATGACGCAGACTGACATGGAGATTTACGATGGCTGATGATGATATCAAAAAACCGGAAGACCAAGAAGGTTCTGGTAACGATTCTGGTGTGAAAACCGGTTCGCAAGAAGACGCGACAGTATTTGATGAGTTGACCTCACTGCAAGATGTTGAGGATATGAACCTCGGCGGCCAGATGCAGGGCAAGGAAAATGCCGAAGGCGGAGCTGTCTATCAGGAAGATATGGGCTACATGGCCTCTGTCCACCAAGGCGGCTTCTCGACTGAGCAGGATGTCATTGAAGGTATTCTCCCGGAAGAAGATGATGCCTTCAAAAGTGACGAAGGTATTTATATCGACGATGAAGACACCTTGCGTGATTTGGGGGACAATGAGGATGGCCCCCGTGAGCGTCGCGAGCTTGGGCAAAGACGTGAAGAAGAACAAGAAGAAGGTGTTCGAGAACAGCGCGAGCGTGCTGAAGCACCTGAATTAGCCCCTGCAAACCCGGATGCCATTGACGGTTCCGTTGACACCCTCGATGTATTTGCCGCACCCATCGAAGACGACTTGATTGCTGAAGAGGAAGAAGCAACTCCGGTTGAAGAAGAGGAAATTATTGAGGAAGAACCTCTTGTTTTGCCGAAAGATTTTCTTGAAAGTCTGATTGGACAGGATACCGATGATCCTAATGGACAGCCCGGCCCTGAAAAACCGATTATTATCCGCGAAGAAGATATCATCAAAGCCATCGGGCCATTTGATGATATTGATATTGATGCTTTCTATCAAAATACCGATTCCTATTTGGGCGATGGTTCTAATGGAACGGAAGATGCCGCGCAAACTTTGGCCGCGGGCATCAAAGAAGGCAATGAAGAAGGTGATGGTCGGATCGTTCTGGAATATGACGATAATGGCTTGCGGATTTGGAAAATTTATACAGGCTTTGAACAGCAAGATAGCGATATCGGCCTGAATGTAACGATCACACGTAACGGCCAAACGGCCAGCGCATCTGACAGCTTCTCTTGGGATGTAGACAACACACTTGCCGATGATAATGCAGCACTTGATTGGAACCAGACCGTTAATATCGATGTTCTAGGTAACGATACGCTTTATGATAATAACATCGATTTTGCCAATGGTGCCAAAGCAGATGCCGGTGTTATTACCAAAATTAATGGTCAAGACGCCGAAGTTGGTAAGCCGATTGATTTGATTGTTGACGGGACCAAAGTTGCGACTTTAACTCTGAATTCTAATGGCACAATTAAGTATGATCCCGAGATCCGTGAAGAAGCCAGTTATTCATTTGAATATGAAGTAACTGATGATAACGGCGAAACGAAAACAGCCAGTGTCACGGTTGATGTGGATGGCAATGCGGCACCGGATGTCCGCGCCACGCATTTACCCGGTGGAACAGAATATCAAGAATATACGCTAACCAAAGAACAGCTACTTGCCAATGCAACGGATGCGGATGGCGATGCACTTAGTATTACGTCTGTCACAGGCCGGGATGATGTGACCATCGTTGATAATGGCGATGGCACTTGGACAATCACGTCTGATGAAGAAGGTTTGGAAGCCATTACCTTCACCGTGTCTGACGGTATTGAAGAAACTACTCAGACAACCACAATCAATTTTGCCGATGTGGATAATACGGCCACGGATGATGCCGCGACTTTGGCCGAAGATGGCACGAAGACGATCAACGTCTTGTCTAACGATCAGATTAGAGACGGCGGTGTGCTCAGCGATGTGTCTCAACCGGAAAATGGCGAAGTCACATTTGAATCTGATGGCACGGTGACTTACAAACCGAACCCGGATTTCCATGGAACGGAAACCTTCACTTATACGTTGACCGATGAAGATGGCGAGACGGTAACTGCCACCGTGACCATGACGGTCACACCGGAAAATGATATCCCCGTGTTGAATGCTATTCATTTACCGGACGGTACGGAATATCAAGAATACACGGTGACGAAAGAACAGCTTCTTGCCGCTGCCTCTGATGTAGATGGTGATGCGTTAAGTATTACGGGTGTGTCCGGCAGTTCCCACCTCGCGGTCACCGATAATGGGAATGGCACCTGGACGATTATCTCTGATGAAGAAGGTTTGGAGGCGATTACCTTCACGGTGTCTGATGGCACAGCTGAAGTTACTCAAACAACAGCGATTAAATTTGCTGACGTGGATAATGCGGCCACTGATGATTCTGCGACTTTGGCGGAAGATGGCAGCAAAACCATCAATGTTATGTCCAATGATGATATTAAGGATGGTGGTATCTTAAGCGGTGTCACCCAACCGGAAAATGGAACAGTTGCGTTTTCTGGAAATGGAACTGTTACCTATACACCTCATCAGGATTTCAACGGCACCGATACCTTTACCTATACGGTAACCGATGAAGACGGTGAAACCGTGACGGCCACCGTGACGATGACGGTGACGCCGGAAAATGACGCGCCAGTTGTCGGGGCGATCAGCCTGCCGGACGGCACCGAATATCAGTCTTACACGGTGACGAAAGAACAACTGCTGGGCAACGCCACGGATGTAGATGGCGATACGTTATCTGTGACCGGTGTGTCCGGTGGATCGAACCTGGCGATCACCGATAATGGTGATGGCACCTGGACGATTATTTCTGATGAAGAAGGGTCTGAAGACATCACCTTCACGGTGTCTGATGGCACGGCGGAAGTCACACAAACCGCGACGATTGATTTTGCCGATGTGGACAACACCGCAAATGATGATGCGGCGAGCGTGGGCGAAGATGGGTCTAAAACCATCAATGTTCTGTCCAACGATCAGATCATCGATGGTGGGGAGCTGACATCCGTCACGCAACCGGCCAACGGTGTGGTGGCGTTTAATGCCGATGGTACGGTGACGTACGAACCCAATGATGATTTCAACGGCACCGATACCTTTACTTATACGGTAACGGATGAAGACGGTGAAACCGTGACAGCCACCGTGACGATGACGGTGACGCCGGAAAATGACGCGCCAGTTGTCGGGGCGATCAGCCTGCCGGACGGCACCGAATATCAGTCTTACACGGTGACGAAAGAACAACTGCTGGGCAACGCCACGGATGTAGATGGCGATACGTTATCTGTGACCGGTGTGTCCGGTGGATCGAACCTGGCGATCACCGATAATGGTGATGGCACCTGGACGATTATTTCTGATGAAGAAGGGTCTGAAGACATCACCTTCACGGTGTCTGATGGCACGGCGGAAGTCACACAAACCGCGACGATTGATTTTGCCGATGTGGACAACACCGCAAATGATGATGCGGCGAGCGTGGGCGAAGATGGGTCTAAAACCATCAATGTTCTGTCCAACGATCAGATCATCGATGGTGGGGAGCTGACATCCGTCACGCAACCGGCCAACGGTGTGGTGGCGTTTAATGCCGATGGTACGGTGACGTACGAACCCAATGATGATTTCAACGGCACCGATACCTTTACTTATACGGTGACCGATGAAGACGGTGAAACCGTGACGGCCACCGTGACCATGACGGTGACGCCGGAAAATGACGCGCCAGTTGTCGGGGCAATCAGCCTGCCGGACGGCACCGAATATCAGTCTTACACGGTGACGAAAGAACAACTGCTGGGCAACGCCACGGATGTAGATGGCGATGCGTTGACGGTGACCGGTGTGTCCGGTGGATCGAACCTGGCGATCACCGATAATGGTGATGGCACCTGGACGATTATTTCTGATGAAGAAGGGTCTGAAGACATCACCTTCACGGTGTCTGATGGCACGGCGGAAGTCACACAAACCGCGACGATTGATTTTGCCGATGTGGACAACACCGCAAATGATGATGCGGCGAGCGTGGGCGAAGATGGGTCTAAAACCATCAATGTTCTGTCCAACGATCAGATCATCGATGGTGGGGAGCTGACATCCGTCACGCAACCGGCCAACGGTGTGGTGGCGTTTAATGCCGATGGTACGGTGACGTACGAACCCAATGATGATTTCAACGGCACCGATACCTTTACTTATACGGTAACGGATGAAGACGGTGAAACCGTGACAGCCACCGTGACCATGACGGTGACGCCGGAAAATGACGCGCCAGTTGTCGGGGCAATCAGCCTGCCGGACGGCACCGAATATCAGTCTTACACGGTGACGAAAGAACAACTGCTGGGCAACGCCACGGATGTAGATGGCGATGCGTTGACGGTGACCGGTGTGTCCGGTGGATCGAACCTGGCGATCACCGATAATGGTGATGGCACCTGGACGATTATTTCTGATGAAGAAGGGTCTGAAGACATCACCTTCACGGTGTCTGATGGCACGGCGGAAGTCACACAAACCGCGACGATTGATTTTGCCGATGTGGACAACACCGCAAATGATGATGCGGCGAGCGTGGGCGAAGATGGGTCTAAAACCATCAATGTGCTGTCCAATGACCAGATCATCGATGGCGGGGAGCTGACATCCGTCACGCAACCGGCCAATGGTGTGGTGGCGTTTAATGCCGATGGTACGGTGACGTACGAACCCAATGATGATTTCAACGGCACTGATACCTTTACTTATACGGTAACCGATGAAGACGGTGAAACCGTGACGGCCACCGTGACGATGACGGTGACGCCGGAAAATGACGCGCCAGTTGTCGGGGCGATCAGCCTGCCGGACGGCACCGAATATCAGTCTTACACGGTGACGAAAGAACAACTGCTGGGCAACGCCACGGATGTAGATGGCGATACGTTATCTGTGACCGGTGTGTCCGGTGGATCGAACCTGGCGATCACCGATAATGGTGATGGCACCTGGACGATTATTTCTGATGAAGAAGGGTCTGAAGACATCACCTTCACGGTGTCTGATGGCACGGCGGAAGTCACACAAACCGCGACGATTGATTTTGCCGATGTGGACAACACCGCAAATGATGATGCGGCGAGCGTGGGCGAAGATGGGTCTAAAACCATCAATGTTCTGTCCAACGATCAGATCATCGATGGTGGGGAGCTGACATCCGTCACGCAACCGGCCAACGGTGTGGTGGCGTTTAATGCCGATGGTACGGTGACGTACGAACCCAATGATGATTTCAACGGCACCGATACCTTTACTTATACGGTAACGGATGAAGACGGTGAAACCGTGACAGCCACCGTGACGATGACGGTGACGCCGGAAAATGACGCGCCAGTTGTCGGGGCGATCAGCCTGCCGGACGGCACCGAATATCAGTCTTACACGGTGACGAAAGAACAACTGCTGGGCAACGCCACGGATGTAGATGGCGATACGTTATCTGTGACCGGTGTGTCCGGTGGATCGAACCTGGCGATCACCGATAATGGTGATGGCACCTGGACGATTATTTCTGATGAAGAAGGGTCTGAAGACATCACCTTCACGGTGTCTGATGGCACGGCGGAAGTCACACAAACCGCGACGATTGATTTTGCCGATGTGGACAACACCGCAAATGATGATGCGGCGAGCGTGGGCGAAGATGGGTCTAAAACCATCAATGTTCTGTCCAACGATCAGATCATCGATGGTGGGGAGCTGACATCCGTCACGCAACCGGCCAACGGTGTGGTGGCGTTTAATGCCGATGGTACGGTGACGTACGAACCCAATGATGATTTCAACGGCACCGATACCTTTACTTATACGGTGACCGATGAAGACGGTGAAACCGTGACGGCCACCGTGACCATGACGGTGACGCCGGAAAATGACGCGCCAGTTGTCGGGGCAATCAGCCTGCCGGACGGCACCGAATATCAGTCTTACACGGTGACGAAAGAACAACTGCTGGGCAACGCCACGGATGTAGATGGCGATGCGTTGACGGTGACCGGTGTGTCCGGTGGATCGAACCTGGCGATCACCGATAATGGTGATGGCACCTGGACGATTATTTCTGATGAAGAAGGGTCTGAAGACATCACCTTCACGGTGTCTGATGGCACGGCGGAAGTCACACAAACCGCGACGATTGATTTTGCCGATGTGGACAACACCGCAAATGATGATGCGGCGAGCGTGGGCGAAGATGGGTCTAAAACCATCAATGTTCTGTCCAACGATCAGATCATCGATGGTGGGGAGCTGACATCCGTCACGCAACCGGCCAACGGTGTGGTGGCGTTTAATGCCGATGGTACGGTGACGTACGAACCCAATGATGATTTCAACGGCACCGATACCTTTACTTATACGGTAACGGATGAAGACGGTGAAACCGTGACAGCCACCGTGACCATGACGGTGACGCCGGAAAATGACGCGCCAGTTGTCGGGGCAATCAGCCTGCCGGACGGCACCGAATATCAGTCTTACACGGTGACGAAAGAACAACTGCTGGGCAACGCCACGGATGTAGATGGCGATGCGTTGACGGTGACCGGTGTGTCCGGTGGATCGAACCTGGCGATCACCGATAATGGTGATGGCACCTGGACGATTATTTCTGATGAAGAAGGGTCTGAAGACATCACCTTCACGGTGTCTGATGGCACGGCGGAAGTCACACAAACCGCGACGATTGATTTTGCCGATGTGGACAACACCGCAAATGATGATGCGGCGAGCGTGGGCGAAGATGGGTCTAAAACCATCAATGTTCTGTCCAACGATCAGATCATCGATGGTGGGGAGCTGACATCCGTCACGCAACCGGCCAATGGTGTGGTGGCGTTTAATGCCGATGGTACGGTGACGTACGAACCCAATGATGATTTCAACGGCACCGATACCTTTACCTATACGGTAACCGATGAAGACGGTGAAACCGTGACGGCCACCGTGACCATGACGGTGACGCCGGAAAATGACGCGCCAGTTGTCGGGGCAATCAGCCTGCCGGACGGCACCGAATATCAGTCTTACACGGTGACGAAAGAACAACTGCTGGGCAACGCCACGGATGTAGATGGCGATACGTTATCTGTGACCGGTGTGTCCGGTGGATCGAACCTGGCGATCACCGATAATGGTGATGGCACCTGGACGATTATTTCTGATGAAGAAGGGTCTGAAGACATCACCTTCACGGTGTCTGATGGCACGGCGGAAGTCACACAAACCGCGACGATTGATTTTGCCGATGTGGACAACACCGCAAATGATGATGCGGCGAGCGTGGGCGAAGATGGGTCTAAAACCATCAATGTGCTGTCCAATGACCAGATCATCGATGGCGGGGAGCTGACATCCGTCACGCAACCGGCCAATGGTGTGGTGGCGTTTAATGCCGATGGTACGGTGACGTACGAACCCAATGATGATTTCAACGGCACTGATACCTTTACTTATACGGTAACCGATGAAGACGGTGAAACCGTGACGGCCACCGTGACGATGACGGTGACGCCGGAAAATGACGCGCCTGTTGTCGGGGCGATCAGCCTGCCGGACGGCACCGAATATCAGTCTTACACGGTGACGAAAGAACAACTGCTGGGCAACGCCACGGATGTAGATGGCGATGCGTTGACGGTGACCGGTGTGTCCGGTGGATCGAACCTGGCGATCACCGATAATGGTGATGGCACCTGGACGATTATTTCTGATGAAGAAGGGTCTGAAGACATCACCTTCACGGTGTCTGATGGCACGGCGGAAGTCACACAAACCGCGACGATTGATTTTGCCGATGTGGACAACACCGCAAATGATGATGCGGCGAGCGTGGGCGAAGATGGGTCTAAAACCATCAATGTTCTGTCCAACGATCAGATCATCGATGGTGGGGAGCTGACATCTGTCACGCAACCGGCCAACGGTGTGGTGGCGTTTAATGCCGATGGTACGGTGACGTACGAACCCAATGATGATTTCAACGGCACCGATACCTTTACCTATACGGTAACCGATGAAGACGGTGAAACCGTGACGGCCACCGTGACGATGACGGTGACGCCGGAAAATGACGCGCCTGTTGTCGGGGCGATCAGCCTGCCGGACGGCACCGAATATCAGTCTTACACGGTGACGAAAGAACAACTGCTGGGCAACGCCACGGATGTAGATGGCGATGCGTTGACGGTGACCGGTGTGTCCGGTGGATCGAACCTGGCGATCACCGATAATGGTGATGGCACCTGGACGATTATTTCTGATGAAGAAGGGTCTGAAGACATCACCTTCACGGTGTCTGATGGCACGGCGGAAGTCACACAAACCGCGACGATTGATTTTGCCGATGTGGACAACACCGCAAATGATGATGCGGCGAGCGTGGGCGAAGATGGGTCTAAAACCATCAATGTTCTGTCCAACGATCAGATCATCGATGGTGGGGAGCTGACATCTGTCACGCAACCGGCCAACGGTGTGGTGGCGTTTAATGCCGATGGTACGGTGACGTACGAACCCAATGATGATTTCAACGGCACCGATACCTTTACCTATACGGTAACCGATGAAGACGGTGAAACCGTGACGGCCACCGTGACGATGACGGTGACGCCGGAAAATGACGCGCCAGTTGTCGGGGCAATCAGCCTGCCGGACGGCACCGAATATCAGTCTTACACGGTGACGAAAGAACAACTGCTGGGCAACGCCACGGATGTAGATGGCGATGCGTTGACGGTGACCGGTGTGTCCGGTGGATCGAACCTGGCGATCACCGATAATGGTGATGGCACCTGGACGATTATTTCTGATGAAGAAGGGTCTGAAGACATCACCTTCACGGTGTCTGATGGCACGGCGGAAGTCACACAAACCGCGACGATTGATTTTGCCGATGTGGACAACACCGCAAATGATGATGCGGCGAGCGTGGGCGAAGATGGGTCTAAAACCATCAATGTTCTGTCCAACGATCAGATCATCGATGGTGGGGAGCTGACATCCGTCACCCAACCGGCCAACGGTGTGGTGGCGTTTAATGCCGATGGTACGGTGACGTACGAACCCAATGATGATTTCAACGGCACCGATACCTTTACCTATACGGTAACCGATGAAGACGGTGAAACCGTGACGGCCACCGTGACCATGACGGTGACGCCGGAAAATGACGCGCCAGTTGTCGGGGCGATCAGCCTGCCGGACGGCACCGAATATCAGTCTTACACGGTGACGAAAGAACAACTGCTGGGCAACGCCACGGATGTAGATGGCGATACGTTATCTGTGACCGGTGTGTCCGGTGGATCGAACCTGGCGATCACCGATAATGGTGATGGCACCTGGACGATTATTTCTGATGAAGAAGGGTCTGAAGACATCACCTTCACGGTGTCTGATGGCACGGCGGAAGTCACACAAACCGCGACGATTGATTTTGCCGATGTGGACAACACCGCAAATGATGATGCGGCGAGCGTGGGCGAAGATGGGTCTAAAACCATCAATGTTCTGTCCAACGATCAGATCATCGATGGTGGGGAGCTGACATCCGTCACGCAACCGGCCAACGGTGTGGTGGCGTTTAATGCCGATGGTACGGTGACGTACGAACCCAATGATGATTTCAACGGCACCGATACCTTTACTTATACGGTAACGGATGAAGACGGTGAAACCGTGACGGCCACCGTGACGATGACGGTGACGCCGGAAAATGACGCGCCAGTTGTCGGGGCGATCAGCCTGCCGGACGGCACCGAATATCAGTCTTACACGGTGACGAAAGAACAACTGCTGGGCAACGCCACGGATGTAGATGGCGATACGTTATCTGTGACCGGTGTGTCCGGTGGATCGAACCTGGCGATCACCGATAATGGTGATGGCACCTGGACGATTATTTCTGATGAAGAAGGGTCTGAAGACATCACCTTCACGGTGTCTGATGGCACGGCGGAAGTCACACAAACCGCGACGATTGATTTTGCCGATGTGGACAACACCGCAAATGATGATGCGGCGAGCGTGGGCGAAGATGGGTCTAAAACCATCAATGTTCTGTCCAACGATCAGATCATCGATGGTGGGGAGCTGACATCCGTCACCCAACCGGCCAACGGTGTGGTGGCGTTTAATGCCGATGGTACGGTGACGTACGAACCCAATGATGATTTCAACGGCACCGATACCTTTACTTATACGGTAACCGATGAAGACGGTGAAACCGTGACGGCCACCGTGACGATGACGGTGACGCCGGAAAATGACGCGCCAGTTGTCGGGGCAATCAGCCTGCCGGACGGCACCGAATATCAGTCTTACACGGTGACGAAAGAACAACTGCTGGGCAACGCCACGGATGTAGATGGCGATGCTTTGTCTGTGACCGGTGTGTCCGGTGGATCGAACCTGGCGATCACCGATAATGGCGATGGCACCTGGACGATTATTTCTGATGAAGAAGGGTCTGAAGACATCACCTTCACGGTGTCTGATGGCACGGCGGAAGTCACACAAACCGCGACGATTGATTTTGCCGATGTGGACAACACCGCAAATGATGATGCGGCGAGCGTGGGCGAAGATGGGTCTAAAACCATCAATGTTCTGTCCAACGATCAGATCATCGATGGTGGGGAGCTGACATCTGTCACGCAACCGGCCAACGGTGTGGTGGCGTTTAATGCCGATGGTACGGTGACGTACGAACCCAATGATGATTTCAACGGCACCGATACCTTTACTTATACGGTAACCGATGAAGACGGTGAAACCGTGACGGCCACCGTGACGATGACGGTGACGCCGGAAAATGACGCGCCAGTTGTCGGGGCGATCAGCCTGCCGGACGGCACCGAATATCAGTCTTACACGGTGACGAAAGAACAACTGCTGGGCAACGCCACGGATGTAGATGGCGATGCTTTGTCTGTGACCGGTGTGTCCGGTGGATCGAACCTGGCGATCACCGATAATGGTGATGGCACCTGGACGATTATTTCTGATGAAGAAGGGTCTGAAGACATCACCTTCACGGTGTCTGATGGCACGGCGGAAGTCACACAAACCGCGACGATTGATTTTGCCGATGTGGACAATACCGCAAATGATGATGCGGCGAGCGTGGGCGAAGATGGGTCTAAAACCATCAATGTTCTGTCCAACGATCAGATCATCGATGGTGGGGAGCTGACATCTGTCACGCAACCGGCCAACGGTGTGGTGGCGTTTAATGCCGATGGTACGGTGACGTACGAACCCAATGATGATTTCAACGGCACCGATACCTTTACCTATACGGTAACCGATGAAGACGGTGAAACCGTGACGGCCACCGTGACCATGACGGTGACGCCGGAAAATGACGCGCCAGTTGTCGGGGCAATCAGCCTGCCGGACGGCACCGAATATCAGTCTTACACGGTGACGAAAGAACAACTGCTGGGCAACGCCACGGATGTAGATGGCGATACGTTATCTGTGACCGGTGTGTCCGGTGGATCGAACCTGGCGATCACCGATAATGGTGATGGCACCTGGACGATTATTTCTGATGAAGAAGGGTCTGAAGACATCACCTTCACGGTGTCTGATGGCACGGCGGAAGTCACACAAACCGCGACGATTGATTTTGCCGATGTGGACAACACCGCAAATGATGATGCGGCGAGCGTGGGCGAAGATGGGTCTAAAACCATCAATGTTCTGTCCAACGATCAGATCATCGATGGTGGGGAGCTGACATCTGTCACCCAACCGGCCAACGGTGTGGTGGCGTTTAATGCCGATGGTACGGTGACGTACGAACCCAATGATGATTTCAACGGCACCGATACCTTTACCTATACGGTAACCGATGAAGACGGTGAAACCGTGACGGCCACCGTGACCATGACGGTGACGCCGGAAAATGACGCGCCAGTTGTCGGGGCAATCAGCCTGCCGGACGGCACCGAATATCAGTCTTACACGGTGACGAAAGAACAACTGCTGGGCAACGCCACGGATGTAGATGGCGATGCGTTGACGGTGACCGGTGTGTCCGGTGGATCGAACCTGGCGATCACCGATAATGGTGATGGCACCTGGACGATTATTTCTGATGAAGAAGGGTCTGAAGACATCACCTTCACGGTGTCTGATGGCACGGCGGAAGTCACACAAACCGCGACGATTGATTTTGCCGATGTGGACAACACCGCAAATGATGATGCGGCGAGCGTGGGCGAAGATGGGTCTAAAACCATCAATGTTCTGTCCAACGATCAGATCATCGATGGTGGGGAGCTGACATCTGTCACGCAACCGGCCAACGGTGTGGTGGCGTTTAATGCCGATGGTACGGTGACGTACGAACCCAATGATGATTTCAACGGCACCGATACCTTTACTTATACGGTGACCGATGAAGACGGTGAAACCGTGACGGCCACCGTGACGATGACGGTGACGCCGGAAAATGACGCGCCAGTTGTCGGGGCGATCAGCCTGCCGGACGGCACCGAATATCAGTCTTACACGGTGACGAAAGAACAACTGCTGGGCAACGCCACGGATGTAGATGGCGATACGTTATCTGTGACCGGTGTGTCCGGTGGATCGAACCTGGCGATCACCGATAATGGTGATGGCACCTGGACGATTATTTCTGATGAAGAAGGGTCTGAAGACATCACCTTCACGGTGTCTGATGGCACGGCGGAAGTCACACAAACCGCGACGATTGATTTTGCCGATGTGGACAACACCGCAAATGATGATGCGGCGAGCGTGGGCGAAGATGGGTCTAAAACCATCAATGTTCTGTCCAACGATCAAATCATCGATGGTGGGGAGCTGACATCCGTCACGCAACCGGCCAACGGTGTGGTGGCGTTTAATGCCGATGGTACGGTGACGTACGAACCCAATGATGATTTCAACGGCACCGATACCTTTACTTATACGGTGACCGATGAAGACGGTGAAACCGTGACGGCCACCGTGACCATGACGGTGACGCCGGAAAATGACGCGCCAGTTGTCGGGGCGATCAGCCTGCCGGACGGCACCGAATATCAGTCTTACACGGTGACGAAAGAACAACTGCTGGGCAACGCCACGGATGTAGATGGCGATACGTTATCTGTGACCGGTGTGTCCGGTGGATCGAACCTGGCGATCACCGATAATGGTGATGGCACCTGGACGATTATTTCTGATGAAGAAGGGTCTGAAGACATCACCTTCACGGTGTCTGATGGCACGGCGGAAGTCACACAAACCGCGACGATTGATTTTGCCGATGTGGACAACACCGCAAATGATGATGCGGCGAGCGTGGGCGAAGATGGGTCTAAAACCATCAATGTTCTGTCCAACGATCAGATCATCGATGGTGGGGAGCTGACATCTGTCACGCAACCGGCCAACGGTGTGGTGGCGTTTAATGCCGATGGTACGGTGACGTACGAACCCAATGATGATTTCAACGGTACCGATACCTTTACTTATACGGTAACCGATGAAGACGGTGAAACCGTGACGGCCACCGTGACCATGACGGTTAATCCAGAGAATGATGATCCGATCGCAGTTAATGATATTACGGTGACCGAAGAAGATAAGGCCGTAACCATTGATCTCTTGGATAATGACAGTGACATTGACGGGGATAGCCTGAGCATTACACAAGTGGACGGTCAGGATATTGCCACTGGGCAGACTATTACTTTGTCTGATGGGTCTGGTACGGTGACCTTGAATGAGAATGGAACGGTTAGCTTTGATCCAACCGATGATTTGAACGGAGAGGTGAACTTCAGTTACACCATTTCTGACGGTCACGGCGGGACAGATACTGCGACAGCCACGGTGACAATTGATGCGGTCAATGATGGTCCGGTTGCGGTTGATGATAGCTTCAGCGGTGATGAAGATACGACCATTACCTTTAGTGCCACTGAATTGTTAGGAAATGACAGTGATGTGGATAGCACTGGATTGTCCATTGCCCAAATCAATGGGGTTAGTTTAGATAACTTCCCGGCAGAAGGTATGGACCTTGGTAACGGAACGCTGACATTTAATAGTGCGGATAACACCTTTAGTTTCGCCCCGACAGAAGATTGGAGCGGAACGGAAACCCTGAGCTATACCGTAACCGATGGTGACGGTGGATCTGCACAGGCCAATATCGCATTGAATGTTGATGGTGTTGCCGATACGCCGGATCTTGCGGTTTCGTTGGTTGAAAGCGGTCATACGGGTGATAGTGTGACGGTGACTTTCCAAGATACGAATGCCGGATATCACAATACCTATGGGTATTACATTCTGGATGAAAACGGTGAACCGAGCACAGGGCAGATTATCTTTGCCGACCTGCATGACCAAAGTCAGGGCGATAGCTTTGTTCTGGACGGGGTTGATCAGGACCGTGTGGGCTTCTTCCTGTTGTCTGATGGGGATGGTGAGAATAGCGGCCTGAGCAATGGCATGGATGTGACTTTCCAACAGGACGCTGCCGGAAATTGGCAGGTTGTTGCTGATGGGAATGTTCTTGAACATGACAATAACGGCGGCTTGTATTTCAGTAATGAAGAGTTCAATGCGGATAACCTGGATCATTCGTTTGATGATAGCAATGTAATTGGAACGCAAAACTGGGAAGATCAAGCCAGCCAGTACGGTGGTAATGATTTTGATTTTGATGATGCCTCGTTCAATGTGGAGTGGGATACGTCGAATTCCGAAACCACATATGATGTTAATATCTCAGCTGCGATTACAGATGATGACCTGTCAGAAAGCCTGACTGTAACGATTGAAGATTTCCCAGAAGGCGCGACCTTTAATATGGGTGAAATCGTTAACGGCAAACTGGTCATCAGCGGAGATGACCTGAACCGTCTGGAAGATTTGACCATGACGGTGACAGGTGATGTCGCGGACTTCCAGATCAATGTGACGGCAACGGCGACAGAACCGAATGGATCAACAGCCAGCACATCGCTGACAGTCAGTTCCAGCTTTGATCCAGATGCGATTGATGACACGGGTTCCGTGACAGAAGGTCAAAGCATTACGATGGATGTGGTTGCCAATGATGTCGCGGGTGACAGCGAAAGCCTGAATATTGTTGAAATTAACGGGCAGTCTGTTGAAGCTGGTGATAGCGTGAATGTTAATCACGGTACGGTGACGTTGAACGAAGATGGCTCCATTACCTTTGCTGCCGATAATGGCTATGAAGGGCCTGCTGATTTCACTTATACGGTTTCTGATGGGCAGGGTACAGATACGGCCACGGTCAATCTGGACATTACCGATGGGAATATTGCCCCGGTTGCCGGTGATGACACGGCCAGCACAAATGAAGACACATCTGTTGTCATTGATCTGTTGGATAATGACAGCGATGCCAATAATGATGCACTGAGCATTACCCAGATTGACGGTCAGGACGTGAATGTTGGTGAAACGATTACACTGTCTGATGGGTCCGGTCAGGTAACGCTGAATAATGATGGGACGGTTACGTTTGATCCAAGCGATAATCTGAACGGTGACGTTAGTTTCGATTACACCATCCGTGATCCGGAAGGCATGAGCGATACGGCAACCGTTACGGTTGATATTGACGCCGTTAATGACGGTCCGGTCGCCGGTGCCGATAATGCCCAAACGTTGGAAGATAACGCGGTTACCTTTAACCCATTGGGCAATGACAGTGATGTGGACGGCGATAGCCTGAGCATTACTCAAATTAATGGGCAGAACATTGAGGCTGGCGGCAGTGTCGAATTGGATAACGGGACCTTGACGTTGAATGAAGACGGCACGGTTACCTTTAACCCGGATCAACATTATGCGGGCACGCAGGACTTCACCTATACGGTTTCTGACGGTCAAGGTGGGGTGACAACGGCAACGGCATCAGTCGATGTTGAAGCCGACGCGGATGCACCAGTTATTTCCATTAATATCGGGGCACCGGAAGCTGTCAGTGATGATGGTGCGGTTGCCGGTGGCAGTGTCAGCGGTGATGATGTGGCTTCTGGTTCTGTTCAAGGTGTGACAATCTCGGGCTTTGATTCAGAAGGGAACCCGGCGGCGGTTGAACAGGTGACGAACGGTCACGGTGGTGGCATTGGTGTTGCAGCCCATACAACAGGATCGAAAGACCTATTGGGGTATGACAGCAAAGAAGGTGCAAGCGAGAGCCTCGTCTTTGAATTTGACGAAGATGTAAACAATGTCAGCTTCAACGTTGAACAATTCGGTGAAGGCGGTAATGGGGCGAATGCAAGCTTCGAACAGGGAATCTGGGAAGCCTATGACAATGGTGAACTGGTTGCCAGTGGTACATTTGATGGTCGTGGTTTGAACAATGCCGATGATACGGCCAGTGTGTCTATCAACGGTGTGACCTTCGATAAACTGGTTGTAAAAGCAGATACGACGATTAATGCGGATGGCTCAACTGCAGCCGGAGACAGCGATTTCGCAATTGATAATCTTGAATTTACCTATGCTGATGCATCTGGGGAAGTCGCTTATTACGACTATCCGTTGGACGTATCTGCCGAACTGGTGGATCAGGATGGATCGGAAAGCCTGTCTGCGGTGACCTTGAGTGGCTTGCCTGAAGGGGCTGTTCTGACACAAAACGGTGTCGAAATTACAATTACGGATGGAAGTGCAACAGTCTCTGTCGATAATCTTGATGGATTGTCTTTGCGCGTTCCAGCCGATGCGGAAGATTTCAGTATTGACGCTTCTGTGACCTCAACTGATAGCAATGGTGATCAGGCAACATCAACGGCAAGTGATACGGCTGAAGTTCCTGATATCGATATCAACAATGGCCCGGATGCGGTGGCAGATAGCTTAAGCGGTGTCGAAGATCAGCCGATTACGTTTAACACCACCGATCTGTTGGGCAATGATACGGATGTAGACGGTGATAGCCTGAGCATTGTCAGCTTTGATCAACCGGAATTCGGGACGATCACAGACGATGGCAACGGTACCTTTACATTCACGCCGAATGAAAACTGGAATGGTCAAACCGACTTTACCTATACGATCTCTGATGGTCAGGGTGGGACAGATACAGCGACCGTTTCCATTACAGTTGATGGTGTCAATGATGGCCCGGTTGCGACACATGATGAAGCTGATACGTTGGAAGATAACGCAGTCACGTTCAATCCATTGGGCAATGACAGCGACATTGAAGGCGATAGCCTGAGCATTACGCAAATCAACGGTGAGGATATCGAAGTTGGTGGTAGTGTTGATGTGGGCAACGGTTCCGTTACTCTGAATGTGGACGGCACTGTGACCTTTAACCCGGATGGGGATTATGCAGGATCGCAATCCTTTGAATATACTGTTTCTGATGGTCAGGGCGGCACAAGTACCGGGACTGCAAATGTCGATGTAGAAGCCGATGCCGATGTTCCAGACCTGAGTGTTTCTGTCGGTGAAGGTGTCACGCAAACAACAGGTGGTGAGCCGGTTGATGTGACGATCAATTCCGAAAATGCGACCAGCACAGGCGGTGGCTTTACAGTTACAGCCCGGACGGTTGATGAAAATGGCAATCTGGAAGATACCGATATTGCCTATAACAATAATCCGGTTGGTTTCGGTGTTGCCGGTGCCTCTTCCGGTGCTTCTTCTGAAATCGGCTATGACAATACGCATCAAGCATCCGAAGAACTCATCTTTGATTTCAATAACGATGTTTCTTCCGTTGATGTCTCTGTGGCTTGGTTACACGGTGGTGAAGATGCGATCTACACCATGTATAAAGACGGTGTGGAAGTTGGTCGTGGGATGATTGATGGTGGTTCGGACCGTGTTGATCCGGCTATTACCTTGACAGCTGATGGCGGTGTTGATTTTGACCAGATCGTCTTTAGTGCCGAAGGCAGTGGGGATGATTATCTGATCCATTCATTGGAATTTGAAGTATCTGATGGCGGGGAAACCACAACGACCTATCCATTGAATATCACGTCTGGTCTGAACGATACGGATGGTTCGGAAAGTCTGAGCCTGAGTGTGGATGGCCTGCCCGATGGTGCGGTTCTGTCTGCCGGAACGCAAAATGAAGACGGTAGCTGGACATTGTCTGCTGGTGATTTGGAAGGTTTGACAATTACCGTTCCGAGTACAGGCGAAGACTTTACAGTTGAAGTCTCTGCCACAGCGACAGAAAGCTCAAATGGTGATTTTGAAACGATCACAGCCAGTGCGAACGTGGTTGCCAATCAGGCTCCTGTTGCTGAGAATGACAGTGGGGCTACAACGGAAGATCACAGTGTTGTTTTGGATCTAAAAGCCAACGACAGCGATGCCAATAATGATGAACTGAGTGTGACACAAATCAACGGTCAGGACATTGAAGTCGGCGGCAGTGTCGATGTCGGCAACGGTAGCGTCACCTTAAATGAAGATGGGACTGTGACCTTTAACCCGGATGGTGATTTTGCCGGGACGCAAGACTTCACTTATACCGTGTCCGATGGTCAGGGCGAAACCAGCACAGCAACTGCCTCTGTCGATATTGAGGCCGTTGCGGATATGCCGGAACTCAACCTTGAAATCGGTGAAGGAAATACGGTTACTTTGGGTGCTTCTGAAGGAGAAAGTAGTACCATCTTTACAACGACCTTTGGTCAAACCGATGGTGGGTTCTATACCTCACCTGTTGATGGCTGGAATACGTCTTCCGATGCCATTGAGGTCTGGGACACGGATGGGGATGGTTCTTACATCGAATTAAACGATGATAACCGTGACCATTATCAAGATGCCACCAGTATTAACCGAACGGTAGATACGGTTGAAGATGCGTCTTATACGGTTGATTTTGATTATTCTGGTCGTGCAGGGTATGACGAAACCGTCAATGCGATTGAAGTGCGTGTCAATGGTGTAACGGTTGCCGAGTTCAACCATGATAACGCCAATGGTAATGATAATGATTGGCAGGATGGTTCCTTCACCTTCACGGGGACGGGCGAGCCGATGACAATTGAATTTGTCAGTGTCGGCGAGGCGATCGATTATGGTCGCGGCATGTATCTGGACAATATCGAGGCTGTTCAAACCTTGCCGGATAATCCGGGGGAAGAGTTTATTGAATATCCACTGAACCTCAGTGCACATACGACGGATGTTGACGGTTCGGAAAGCCTGTCTGCGGTGACCTTGTCCGGCTTGCCGGAAGGGGCCGTTATTCTGGTTGATGGTCAGGAAGTCACGGTCAGCAATGGTACGGCGTCTATTGCCAGCAACAATCTGGATGATGTGGTTCTGCGTGTGCCGGCGGATCAAACCGACTTTGATCTGTCTGCAAGCGTCACATCTACTGAAAGCTCCAATGATGATAGTGCAACCGCAACCGTAACCGCTAGCGTAAATACCAACAGCGAACCTGTTCTCAGTGATGACAGTGCGGTGACGAACGAAGATACCAGTGTGGTGCTGGATCTGGTTGCCAATGACAATGATGCTGATAACGACACATTGACGATTACCCATATTAACGGGGAAGAAATCAGTGTGGGCGGACAGGTCGATGTTGGTAATGGAACCGTGACGCTGGAAGCTGATGGGACGGTGACTTTTACACCAAAAGGCGATTATGCCGGGGCACAAAGTTTTGAATATACGGTGTCTGATGGCGAAGGTCATAGTGCAACAGCAACAGCGGATATTGATGTTGAGGCCGTTGCAGATGCACCGGAATTGACGGTCAATCTGGGCGAAGGCCAACTGGTTGGGGGTGAGAGCTCCGGTGGTGCAGGTGATAGCACAGGCGGTGGATCCGCTTCCTATGACAATACAATCACAGGAACAACCGACAATGACTACAACATTGTTGGAACCAATGATGATGACTATATCGACGCCTCTCATGGCAATGACAGGGTCTATGCCGGTCACGGTGATGATTACATTGACGGCAATACCGGAGATGATGTCCTTTATGCAGATAAAGGGGACGATACGGTCATTGGCGGACATGGCAATGACTACCTATCCGGCGATCAAGGCGATGATTATCTGGATGGCGGAACGGGCCATGACCGTATTTACGGTGGGTCCGGTGATGACACCATCATCGGGGATCATGGCAACGATACACTGTTTGGTGGATCGGGCGATGATACGATTTCTGCCGGTACGGGCAATGATTATGTCTCCGGTGAAGATGGTGACGATATCATCGATACGGATAGCGGCAATGACGTGATCTATGGCGGCAGTGGTGATGATACGATCACTGCCGGTATGGGGAACGATTACATTAATGGTCAAGGTGGCAACGATACGTTGGTCCTGAGCGGGAATTCCAGTGAATATGCCATCAATGCTTATGGTGGCGGCTATCTGGTCACCCATTATGGTAGTGACGGAACGGACTACATCGAAGGTGTCGAAGAACTGCAATTTGCTGATGGTACAATTGATGTCACTGATTTTGCCAATGGCGGTTCTGTTTCTGACAGCTCCGGTGGTGGTGACAGTACAGGCGGTGGATCCAGTGGTGATGCCTATATGGAATATCCGCTTGATATCACGGTTGACGAAACTGATGTAGACGGGTCGGAAACATTGTCGGCTGTGACCTTATCTGGCCTGCCCGATGGTGCGGTTCTGTTGCTGGATGGTCAGGCTGTTTCCATTACGAACGGGACGGCAACCTTGTCCAGTGATGATCTGGATAACTTGACCCTGCGTGTCCCCAGTGATGCAGGCAGCTTTGAATTGACAGCTTCTGTTACCTCAACTGACGGGGATGACAGCGCAACAACCACCGTGAATACAGCGGTGGGCAATGACGCACCTGTTGCCAATAATGATTATGCAACGACGAACGAAGACACTGCAATTGTTCTGGATCTGGTTGATAACGACACGGATACAGGCAGTGATAGTCTCAGCATCACGCAAATTGATGGTGTCGATATCTCTATTGGCGATACGGTCAATGTCGGAAATGGCACAGTCACGCTGAATGCAGATGGTTCGATCAACTTCATGCCGTCCGATGATTTCAGTGGTGAAGTCAGCTTCGATTACACCGTTTCTGATAGTCAAGGCGCAAGTGATACCGCGACGGCATCTATTGATGTCACAGGTGTTGCTGATGGTGCCGAGGTCAGTGTGAATATTGGTGAAGGCAGTGTTCAAAATGGTGCTGTTCAATCCGGGACGATCTCGCCCAGCAACTGGGATGATACCAACGATGGTATCAGCGTTACGGGGTATACGTATGACAGCAGTGGTGGCTGGCATTCCAGTGCAGATAATATTCAGGAAACACATGGTGGTCTTGGTGTTGCAGACAGCAGTGGCGGTAAAGAGATTACAGATGGTGAAAATATTACCTTCACGTTTGATAATGATCTCAGTCAGGCCACAGTGAATTTAAGCGGTCTAAAATCCCAAGAACAAGCTGACTACACCTTGTTGGATGATAACGGTCATGTTGTGGGCAGTGGGACGATCTATGGTTCCGGCAATGGTGAAATTTCTGCGACCTTAACGGGTAATAGTGAATTTTCACAAATCGTTATCACTGGCGAACATAAAACCAATAATTACTGCAAAACATCCAAGTTTGTAATCGACTCGGTTGATTACACACCGGTGGCGGCTGCCGCAGTTATGGCTTATCCGGTGACCTTCGCACTCAGCATGAATGATGCCAGCGAAAGTCTGCTGGGGGATGAATTGAGTGTGGATCTGTCAACGATCCCACATGGTTCTGAACTCAGCATCGGGGATGCGACGGTCAGTGTTGACCAAAATGGCAGCATCTCGGTAACGAGTGGGGATGATGTCAGTGTTGATGGCTCAACCTTGAAAATCCCAAGCGCCACTTTGGGTGAAGACCTTAGTGTGAGCGGGACTGTGACGGTGCCGGTTGACGAGAACGGTCATCACGACAGCTTCGATCTGACAGCCAGTGTTCAAACGATTGACGGAACGGATGTCAGTATTGAAAATATTGATGCGGATGTTGCCGGTACGCACAGTGATGAAATCGGTACCGATGGCAATGACATCCTGTATGCCGATGATAACGGAGCGCAGCTGGCTGGCGGCGATGGTAATGACATTCTGGTCGATGGTGACGGGGATGACGTTATGATCGGCGGTGACGGGAATGACACATTCTACGTCAGTGATGGCGAAGATGTCATGAGCGGTGGTGACGGCAATGATCTCTTTATCTTTAGTGGAAGTGCTGACAGCGGAACCAGTGGTCAAGATTGGGTCGATGGCGGTGCCGATTTCGATACGATCCATCTTAACGGTTCGGAAGGCTGGACATTGACCATTACCAACGACGATGGTTCTCAGGATGTTATTTCTTCGGACAGTGCAAGTGCCGAGCAAATGGCCGACTATCAGAATACATCTGGTCTGACAGGTCAGATCGAATTCGACGATGGCTCTACCGTCATCTTCGAAGGGGTGGAAAAAGTCGAGTGGTAAGCCTTTTGGCAATTCAGAAAAAAAGCTGCGGTGTAAAACCCGCAGCTTTTTTTTAAGCTTGTGCCGATGGTTTAATTTTGGCCTTCTCTTTTGATGAGAAAGATGCCGCAAATCGCCTATGACAAGATAGGTAAATACATCGTAAAACGCATAATTCGGTCAACGGGAAGTTCTGATCTTTATGAATGTTTTGATCCAGACTTACAGACTCGTGTGGCGGTTAAGGTCTTCGATGTTAAAAAACGCCTGCTGAAGAAATTGCCTTATTCTGTTGCCAGTTGGCGCAGGCGTTTTTTACGTGAGGCCCGCGTTCTGGCACAGATAGATCATCCTCATGTAATCGCGGTGCGTGATTTGTCATATGTGGGGGATAAACCCTTTTATGTCATGCCCTATATTGCGACGAATTTGTTATATGAAATGGGGCGCGATGGTCCGGCACAAGGATACGCGCCGGAAATTCAGGATACACCAGAGGCCCGCACATTGGATGTTTTGCGAACCTGCGATATATTATTTCAGGTTGGCAGTGCTTTGTCAGCATTTCACGGGCGTGGTCTTGTTCATCGTGATATTAAACCGGCGAATGTTTTATTAACCCAGTTAAATGTCGGACTGGTGAAGTTATGCGATACGGGCATGGTTAAATTTCCGAACAGCGAGGAATCGCAGGCCGGATATTGGATTGGCACCGAAGATTTCATTGCACCGGAACAAAAACGTGATTCAAAAAGCGTGGATGCGCGGGCGGATATATTTGCATTAGGCGTCTTGGGGTATCGAATGTTGACAGGGGAATTGCCGCGTGGTGCCTTTGATCCACCTAAAGAAATGCGAGAGGATGTCCCGGAAGCTTTAAGTCAGCTTGTGATGCAGGCTTTATCGCCTAAATTGGAAAGAAGACCCGCAAATGCTTTGGCATTTTTACAAGAGGTTGCACCGATCCGGGCAAATATACGTATGAAAGGAACAAAAATTGGCTGACTTGCTGGAAAAAATCAAAAGCTGGAGTTTCAATTGGCGGACCATTGCACAGGCCGGTGGAAGCGATGAAGCCTTAAACTTATCTCCGAATTTACCTGCACATCAATGTGAACAGGTGCGCAAGCAATTCAATGCTTGTTTGCAGTCCAAAGGGGGGGAGGTGTCGGCACGTCAACGTGCGGCAACTTTGGGGCAGGCTTATCTGGAACTGAATAGAGAAGGGCGAAAACGGTTTTTAAAAATTCTGGCAGAAGATTTTGGAACGGACCGTCAAGCGGTTGATCAATCGATCTATAATTTCCAAAATGCCACGGATGAAGAAGCAAAACGTGGTTTTGAAATTGAATTACGCCGCAATTTGGAACCCGCGCGTATGACGTTACTTCGCCAATTTAACGCCTTGCCACAAGGGGTTAAATTCTTGGTCGATTTGCGGGCGGAGCTGATGCAAATGGCCCGTGAAGAAAGCAGTTTAAAAGCCCTGGAACGTGATTTGAAAGATGTCCTGATTTCGTGGTTTGATGTAGGTTTTCTGGAACTGCGCCGTTTGACATGGGATAGCCCCGCCAGTGTTCTTGAAAAAATTGCCGAATACGAGGCGGTTCATTCTATTCAAAGCTGGTCGGATTTAAAAAACCGTTTAGCGCGTGATCGTCGTCTCTTTGCCTTTTTCCACCCCCGTATGCCGGATGAACCATTGATCTTTGTCGAGGTTGCTTTGGTGAATGGCATGGCGGATAATGTGCAGGACTTGTTGGACGAAGATGCCCCTCTGTTGGATCCGCAAGCTGCCGATACCGCTATTTTTTATTCTATTTCCAATGCGCAGGCGGGATTGGCAGGTATCAGTTTTGGTAATTTTCTGATTAAGAAAGTTGTTGCCAGTTTGAAACAGGATCTTCCTAACTTGAAGACATTTGCAACGCTCTCTCCTATTCCCGGGTTTCGCAAATGGTTGGACGAAAAAATGGCAGAAGGGGATAGTGCGCTCTTACAAACCAGCGAACGCGAAGCCCTTAAAGTTGCCAGTGGGCAGAAAGGGGCTAAGGGTGGTTTGAAAACACTTCTGGATGATAATCGTTGGGTCAATAACCGCGAAGCAAGCGAAGCCTTAAAGGCACCGCTCATGCGCTTGGCAGCACGGTATTTGATAGAAGCAAAAAGCAAGGGGACGCGCCCGCTGGACCCGGTTGCGCATTTCCATCTCAGCAATGGGGCACGTATGGAACGCCTCAATTGGTTGGGGGATGTTTCACAAAAAGGCATGAAACAATCCGCAGGCATGATGATCAATTATCTTTATAAACTGAGCGATATTGAAAAAAATCACGAAGCCTATCGCAGTGACGGGCAAATTATTGTGTCGACGCAAATAAAGTCGCTGAAAAAAGGATAGATAACGTGTCTTCTGTTTCAAAACTGCGTGCCTTGTTAAAGGGCGATGATTTTTTGATGATGCCTTGCTGTTTTGATGGTTTAAGCGCCACTTTGATTGAACGCGCAGGCTACCCCTTAACTTTTATGAGTGGCTTTAGTGTCTCTGCCGCCCGTCTGGGGATGCCGGATACGGGCTTGATCTCTTATGGGGAGATGGTCGATCAAGGGCGTTCCATCTGTCAGGCAACTTCTTTGCCGGTGATTGGCGATGGCGATACAGGTTATGGCAATGCGTTGAATGTCAAACGCACTGTTCAAGGATATGCCCAAGCCGGATTTGCCGGGATTATGATTGAAGATCAGCTTTCCCCCAAACGCTGTGGGCACACCAAAGGCAAACAAACCGTTGGTTTTGATGAAGCCTGCATGCGTATTCAGGCCGCCGTTGATGCCAGAAACGAAGGGGCTGATATTCTGATTATGGCGCGCACAGACGCCCGTCAAACCGAAGGTCTGGACGAAGCAATTCGCCGCATGAAGGCTTTTGAAAAAATCGGGGCCGATATCCTGTTTTTGGAAGCCCCGCAATCTGTCGAAGAAATGATCCGTTTTTGTAAAGAGGTCAAAGGGGCAAAAATGGCGAATATGGTGGAACAAGGCAAAACACCCGTCTTAGCGCCAGACCAATTGGCTGAAATGGGTTATAAAATTGCCGCTTATCCTTTAACGCTCATTTTATCTGCCATTCAGGCGATGGAAACCGCGCTGGAAGAACTGAAAGGCGGATATCATCCCAAATCACTGGCAAGCTTTGAACACCTCCAAGACGTGATCGGTTTTCCTGACTATTACCAAAATGAAGAACGATATAAGACGTGATGGGATAACCTAAGTCTGGCTAAGTCGAGTGACGTGTCATCAACTTGACAATCTTGCGCATACACACAAATAGAAAAGGAATGCAAAACCGATAAAATATAATAAAGGATAGAGAGATGAAAGCGGTTCGTATTCATGCATATGGCAGTGAAAATACTTTAAAATACGAAGATATACCCACACCGAAAATCGCACCGGATGATGTTTTGGTCAAGGTAAAAGCCGCCAGTATTAATCCGGTAGACTGGAAAATACAGGCGGGTTATCTCCAAACTATTCTCCCTCATCAGTTGCCTTTGACATTAGGTTGGGATGTGTCCGGTGTTGTCGAAGCCGTAGGTCCGGATGTAACCGATTTTCAAATCGGGGATGAAGTTTACTCACGCCCTAATATTGCACGCAATGGAACCTTTGCTGAGTTTGTAGCCATTAAAGGCAGTGAACTTGCGAAAAAACCACTCAAAATGGACCATTTACACGCAGCCGGTATTCCATTGGCTGGATTGACGGCCTATCAAGCCTTATTCCAGGTTTCAAACCTGAAAGCCGGGCAAAAGGTTTTAATACATGCGGCAGCAGGCGGTGTCGGTAGCCTTGCCGTTCAAATGGCAAAAATAGCCGGTGCCCACGTCATTGGAACCGCTTCGGAGAAAAACAAAGCATTCTTGCTCGAGCTTGGTGTCGATACATTCATCGATTATCGCAATGAAAATTTTGAAGAAATTGTAAGCGATGTCGACGTCGTTTTCGATACGATCGGCGGCGAAACACAAGATAAATCATGGAAAACCATGAAAGAAGGCGGTGTTCTTGTTTCTGTCGTCTCTCCGCCATCCGCAGACAAGGCAAAGGAATACAACGTCAAAGGTGAGTTTCTTTTTATCGAACCCGATGCCGCGCAATTAACCCAAATTGCCCAATGGATCGACGAAGGAAAAATCCACAACCACATTGAGAAAATCTTTCCTCTCAATCAGATTGATCAAGCTTTTGCGCTCAGTCAGTCCGGACGTGTCCGTGGAAAAATCATCATACAAGTTGACTGACAAAAAAAGAGGGGGGAAAGCTTAAAGGCTTCCCCCCTCTTTCATGCGTACAAAATTAACGCGTCAACGGCTTGAATTTCAAACGGTGCGGCTGATCGGCATCGGCGCCGAGGCGGCGTTTGCGATCGGCTTCGTAGTCTTCGTAGTTGCCTTCAAACCAGACGACTTCGGAGTTGCCTTCAAACGCGAGGATATGGGTGGCGATACGATCAAGGAACCAGCGATCGTGCGAGATAACCACGGCACAACCGGCAAAGTTTTCAAGAGCATCTTCCAATGCGCGCAAGGTGTCGACGTCCAGATCGTTTGTCGGTTCGTCAAGCAGCAGCACGTTGGCTTCTTCTTTCAGCATTTTCGCCAAGTGAACGCGGTTACGTTCCCCACCGGAAAGCTGACCGACTTTTTTCTGTTGATCCCCGCCCTTAAAGTTAAAGCGCGACACATAAGCCCGGCTTTGCATGGAACCTTTGCCCAGTTCAATCACATCCAGACCGTCTGAAATTTCTTCCCAGACCGTTTTGTCATCTGCCAGACTGTCGCGACTTTGGTCGATATAACCAAGCTTGACCGTTTGCCCGACCGTAAATGTCCCGGCATCCGGTGTTTCCTGACCCGTGATCATACGGAACAACGTGGTTTTACCCGCACCGTTCGGCCCGATAATCCCGACGATCCCACCGGCAGGCAGGTTAAACTCGAGGTTTTCATAAAGCAGTTTATCGTCAAAGCCCTTGGCGACACCTTCGGCCTTAATAACCACATCGCCCAGACGCGGACCAGCCGGAATGACGATTTGTGCGTTATTGATCTGCTCTTTAATGTCTTTGTTAAGCAGCTCTTCGTAAGATTTGATACGGGCTTTGGATTTGGCCTGACGGGCTTTCGGGGATTGTTTGATCCACTCCATCTCGTGATCCAAAGTCTTTTGGCGTGCCGCTTCTTCTTTGGATTCCTGTTCCAGACGTTTTTTCTTCTGTTCCAGCCATTGGGTGTAGTTGCCCTCGTAAGGGATGGCACGGCCCCGGTCCAGTTCCAGAATCCAGCCTGCGACATTATCCAGGAAGTAACGATCGTGGGTAACAGCGACAACAGTGCCTTCGTAGGTTTCAAGGAAACGTTCCAACCATGCAACCGATTCTGCATCCAAATGGTTTGTCGGTTCGTCAAGCAGCAACAGATCGGGTTTTTCCAGCAGCAGTTTACACAAGGCCACACGGCGTTTTTCACCACCGGACAGTTTATCAACGGACCAGTCACCCGGCGGGCAACGCAGCGCATCCATCGCAATTTCGATGGTGCGTTCGATTTCCCAACCGTTTGAGGCATCAATGCGTTCCTGCAATTCGCCTTGTTCCGCCAGAAGTTCATTCATCTCGTCATCGGTCATGGGTTCCATGAACTTGGCGCTGATTTCGTTGAAACGATCCAGATCGCGCTTGGTTTGACCCAAGGCCTCCATGACGTTTTCCGCAACGGTCTTGGTCGGGTCCAGTTGTGGTTCCTGCGGCAGATAGCCGACTTTTGCCCCATCGGCGGCCCATGCTTCGCCGTTATATTCCGTGTCCAGACCCGCCATAATGCGCATCAGGGTCGATTTACCTGTGCCGTTGTGACCCAGAACACCGATTTTTGCGCCCGGCAGGAAGGAAAGGAATACATCCTCTACAACTTTTTTGCCGCCCGGATAGACCTTGGAAAGGCCCTTCATAACATATACGTATTGATAAGATGCCATCGTACCTTAATATCCAAATGTAAAATGAAAGATGATTTGGATAGTCTTTTAGCAGGACTGCGAGGCTATGTCATGCCTATAAAAACGTGTTATTATGCAGAAAAAAGGATTATAAGACCTCTAAAAAAAGAAACAGTCTATATTCAGGGAGTTAAAATGACCAAATCGGTCCTTGTCGTGGATGACGAACCCAATATTGTTTTGTCACTTGAATTTCTCATGACCCAAGCCGGATACGAAGTCCGTATCGCACGCGATGGGAACGAGGCACTGGAAGCTGTTGTTGAAAAAACACCGGACCTGATCTTGCTGGACCTCATGATCCCGGGACGCGACGGTTATGATGTCTGCCAAACCTTGCGCCGATCCGAAGAATGGGCCGCTATTCCCATTATCATGCTGACCGCAAAGGGACGGGAAGTAGAAAAAGAAAAAGGGCTCGCCCTTGGGGCAACCGATTATGTGACCAAGCCATTTTCTACCAGCGAATTGACCAAGCGGATCAAGGAACTGTTAGGCGACGCGTAAAACAGGCGCTGCTGTCAGGAGGGGGAGTTCCATGCTCAGGCGCATTTCAAAATTAAGCTTACGTGTCCGCACGTTGCTGTTTTTCGCCCTTTTGGGGTTCTTCTGCCTGTCCATAATCGTTGCCAGTTTTTATTTTGCCTTTGACCATATTCAGACCCATAACGACCCGGCTGACAGCCTGTTGCTGTTTGGGCTGGGGGCGACGATCGGCATTGGTTTATCTATTATCGCCATCGGGGCATTGTTTGATTTGAACGTTGCCACTCCCATTCAGGGGCTTATCCGCGATATTCAAACCATCCTGCACAGTAACAAAAACCATCGTGTTGAAGTTTCATCGGGGCGTTATCTGGACCATTTGCCGGAAACGGTGCGCGACCTTGCCCGTCAATATCGCCGCCAACGTCTTGAAGTTGATCAAGCGATCAAGGACGCGACCGCCCAGACCGTTGAACAAAAGAAAACACTGGAAGCCGTCTTAAAGGATTTGTACGAAGGGGTTATTATCTGCAACCTCAACAATCAGGTTTTGCTTTATAACCAACGCGCCCTTTCCCTCTTGCATATCAGTGGTGACATCGGATTGGGGCGTTCGTTGTTTAGTGTGATCGACAACCCACCTTTGTTGCATTCCCTTCGTCGTCTTCGCAACCGTCTGGCTGAACATCGCCACGAAAAACACCCGGAAGGTCTCAGTACCTCTTTCGTCTGTGCAACCCGTGACGGACGCTTCACATTGGAAGCGCGTATGACCTTATTGTTAGGGGATGAAGAAAATATACCTGTCAGCTATGTCCTGACCTTTCAGGATATTACTGAAGAATTGGGGGCATTGGGAAAACGGGACCATCTGTTGCGCGAAGCTACCGAAGGCCTGCGCCAACCCATAGCCAACCTGCGTGCGGCCGCGGAAATGGTGACAAGAAACGACGAAATGCCGCAGGCAATGCGTGTGCGTTTTCAAAATGTCCTGCTGGAAGAAAGTCAAAAACTTTCCGAGCGGATCGATCATCTGGCAAGTGATTACCACGGTCTTGCCACTGGGCATTGGCCGATGGCCGATATTTATTCTGCAAACCTGCTGAGCCTCGTTTCCTTGCGTCTGAAGGATGAAAAAAATATCACCGCCATGATGACCGGTATTCCCTGCTGGCTGCGCGGGGATAGTCATTCCCTTGTTCTGGCGCTGGATCAGATTGTTCACAATATCCACAAAATTACCGGGGCACAGGATTTTGACCTGCAATCGGTGCAACGCGATGGACGTATCCATATCGATGTTATCTGGTCAGGAAAAGAACTGTCCTCAGCCGAGATTGATAGCTGGCTGGACATCAACTTGCAAGAATCCATCGGCGGTATGAGCCTGCGCGACATTCTGGAACACCATCGTTGCGAGATGTGGAGCGAAAGAATGGAAGACGGTTGGTCCCGGCTGCGCCTGCCCATGATGGCAGCACAACGTCCAATGGCCGATAAAACCAGCGAAGATTTGCCTGCCCGACCGGAATTTTATGATTTCTCGCTGCTCAATCCATCCGATAAACCACTTGGAGAATGGGGGGATCGTCCTTTAAGTGATCTCTCTTATGTCGTTTTTGACACAGAAACGACAGGGCTTAAACCGTCCGGTGGTGACGAAATTATCGCATTGGCAGGCGTACGTATCCTCAATGGGCGAATTTTAACCGGGGAATCTTTTGCCCGTCTGGTTAACCCCAATCGTAAAATCCCAAAATCATCCATCAGATTTCATGGTATCACGGATGATATGGTCAAAGATAAGCCGCCTGCACAAATCGTCCTGCCGCAATTTTTTGAATTCGCGAAAGATACGGTTTTGGTTGCCCACAATGCGGCTTTTGATATGAAATTTCTACATCTTAAACAGGATGAATGCCGATTGAATTTCGATCACCCTGTTCTGGATACCTTGTTGCTTTCAGTGTTGCTGCATGACCATAAAACGGAACATTCCCTTGACGACATCGCCCATCGTTTTGGGATTGAAATCGAAGGACGCCATACCGCTATTGGCGATACACTTGTTACCGCAGGTATTTTCCTGCGCATGATCCCGATGTTAAAGGCACGTGGCATTATCACGCTAAACGATGCGCTTCGCGCCAGTCACAAAATCGTTGAAGTACGTGCCCAACAAGCCCAATTCTAAGGAGCCTTCCCCTTGGAAATCATTCGCAACGCCTGTCCTGTTCCCGCCTTTGCGGAAAAAGATGTTGCCCTTGTGGCTATCGGGGATATTCATGGGCGTTTCGATTTATTGGTCCGTATCCTGCCGACTATCAAAAAAGTGATTCCACCCACCTGCAAACGGGTCGATTTGGTCTTGCTGGGCGATATTATTGATCGTGGTGATGCTGCTATTGAGGTTTTAGATCTGATCCGTGAAGGGATTAATGATTGGAATATTATTCCCCTAATGGGCAATCATGAACAGCTTTTGTTACGGGTTCTAAATGCTGATATGGCTAATTATCGCATGCAATGGGCTTTATGGCGGGGGAATGGGGGCCTTTCCACATTGGAAAACCTGAATATTAAAATCCCTCCGATTGCGCAAACCCCGATTTATGAACATCGTAAAGCCCTGGTCAAAGCTTTGGGGGCACAACGCATTGAACAACTCAATAACTTCGCCAGCCATTATAAAAGCGGGAATATCCTATGTGTTCATGCCGGGATAGACCCTGCCATTTCCATCGAAGATAATTTCAATGCAACGAAATTATCCACACATCCAAAACATTGGGCATGGATACGTGATGAATTTCTAGAACATGCTGGTCCTTTTGAGAACGGAACTTTTATAGTACATGGGCATACTGTGCTGCCGGGACCTGTTCTGGAACCCCATCGCATTGGACTGGATACAGGGGCCTGCTTATATGGCGTTTTATCCGGTGCGCTTTTTTTTAATTCTGAAATGACTGTCTTTCAGGTCACAACCGATGAATAAGGAAACTTAAAATGAGATATCTTGCCTGGATCATTATGGCGATTGTCTTCCTTGCCACTTTCTTTTTTACACAGGATCTGATGCTCGCTTTTGCTGCTGAACTCGGCGCTGTTTTTATTATGCTGATATTTGGCAAACAGTTTTTCTTTGGGGATGTCACCAACAAAGATAAGTCTTAAGCACGGGGGTGTGCTTTTTTATATTCCGTATTCAGCTTGACTTCATCCACGGCTGTATAACGTTGCGTTGTAGACAATGAAGCATGGCCCAACAATTCCTGTATCGTGCGCAAATCCCCGCCGCCTGCCAGCAAATGCGTCGCAAAACTATGACGCAACGCATGGGGCGTTGCTGTTTCCGGCAAATTTAACAATGGGCGCAATTTTCGGATTTGACGTTGTATCACACCGGGGTCCAATGCCTTGCCGCGTGCCCCGACAAACAATGGACCGTTTTGTTTTAAATCAAACGGGCAATCTTCCAGATAGGCATTGAGTGCCTCAATCACCAACGGCAGAACCGGGACCATGCGTTCCTTATTGCCCTTTCCTGTAACCCGCATGACATCTGTGTTCGGGGCTTCTTTGCGTTTTAGGCCCAATGCTTCCCCAATGCGCAAGCCACAGCCATAAAGCAGGGTCAAAATAGCCGCATCGCGTTTTGCAACCCATGACAATCCTCTTTTGTCATGCCAGTCACCTTGGCTGAGTTGAGCAATCGCATCTAACGAAACGACAGCTTCTTGTTGGGATAGGGCCTTGGGGACCGCTTGTTTTTGTTTTGGTGTACGCACAGCCGCCAATGCCGGGTTTTCCAAAATGCCTTGCTGGTTTAAAAACTTAAAAAAATTACGCAACGTTGACATTTGGCGATTGATGGAGCTGCGCGCAATCCCGGCTTCGGTTCGGTCTGCCAGAAATCCGCGAAAATCGGCCGCACTGAAACTGCGTAAATCGTCCACCCCAGCCGGGTACCCCAGCAGGTTTTGCGAAAAGATAAAAAAAGCCGACAGGTCGCGCAAATAAGCATCCAGCGTGTGTTTGGAGGCGCGACGTTCACTTTCCAGCCACCGTCGCCACAAGGCAATTGCCTCTTTTAAGGCTGGCTCACAGTCAAATTGTATCCGGTTCAGGCTGTCTGCATTTGTTGCCAAATCAGTCTTCCAGTTCGCCTTGCTCTAGCCATTTTTCCACCAGGATTTCCGCAACCCGCGCCATAAAGGTAATCAATTCGGTTCCTTGATGGGGATGAAACATATTTTCATCACGCGCACCCAAAATCAAAAGACCGGTTGGCATGACTTCGCTGGGATAAAGACGCGCCAAGGCAACAGAGCGCACAAGGTCACGTGCCGCGCCAAACAGATGATCGCCGCCTTCAACACGGGCAATCAATTGCACATCGCTATCGCCGAGTCTGTTTTGAACTTCGCCGTTGGGCAGTAAAACCGGCATGCCTTCTGCTGACATATCAATTGCTTCGACGGCTCCTTCCAAAGCAACTGCCGCCATATCAATATCCAACAAGACCGGCAATTCATCTTGTACAATACCAATAAATTCATCCAGCGAGCGGGCTTCCAACATGGCGAGAACGGCTTCATGAGTTGCGGTTTGTATCGACATGTTCGTGCGCGAATTATCAACCAACACATCCTGTTTTGCGCGCAAACGCTTCAAGGCTTCGTGCTGCAAATCAACGATTTGCTCCCCGCTATAACGTGCCGGAAGTTCCATCACTTCCAGAATGTTGGGGTTTTGCACAAAAAAATCGGGATGTTTCTTGAGATAGGCAATGATATCGTTATCGCCCAAATCATTGCAAATATGTTTATCCCTGCTGTTTGTCGTCATGGGATCAGCCTTCGCAAAATGTGTTGCTATCAGTGTAAAGCATAGAAGGGTAAATTTGAATCATTTCTTCACGGCCTGTTCTTATAGGAAGATTGGCCGTGAAGAAAAAACAACACCCTGATTTTACAGAATGCTTTGACCTGTCTTCGCCCAATCAGCTTCAAATGCTTCCAGGCCCTTGTCTGTCAACGGATGATTAAACAACTGCCATAAGGCTTTTGCCGGAACGGTTGCAACGTCAGCACCAGCTTGTGCGGCCTGCACCACATGCAACGGTCCACGAATGGAAGCTGCCAGAACTTCGGTTTGGAAATCCGGATAATTGGCGTAAATCTCAACAATATCTTCAATCAGGCTCATACCGTCCTGACCCAAATCATCCAAACGACCAATAAACGGAGAAACGAACGCCGCCCCGGCCTTGGCTGCCAACAAGGCTTGTGCCGCAGAAAACACCAGCGTTACATTGACCTTGCAACCATCATCAGCCAAATGTTTACAGGTTTTAATCCCGTCACGGGTCATCGGCACTTTAATCGCCACGTTATCGGCGATTTTGCGCAAGACAGCTGCTTCTTTCATCATGGTGTCAAAATCCGGCGCTGTCACTTCGGCACTGACGGGACCGTCCACAATGTCACAAATTTCACCGACCACATCCAGAAACTTGCGGCCCGATTTGGCAATCAGGGAAGGATTGGTTGTCACGCCGTCCAACAGACCGACGTCGGCAAGCTCTTTAATTTCCGTTACATCGGCGGTATCGACAAAAAACTTCATCTGGCTCTTCCTTGCTTAACAATATAAGACACTATCTGTTTTTCCGTTTTAGGCGGATTTGGTAAAGACTTTATGACATAAAAACACAGAATGATATAAAGTTTCAAACTCTGTACGCAGAAACATATAAAGAGGAGTGTCCCTTTCGCGGACAAAATAGTGGGCGTGTCCTTATTTGCTGATCAGGAAAGACGCATCAGCGTCCTGCTTCCCCTGCCTTTGAGCGGGGTATACGATTATGCTTTACCGCCTGCCATGACGGTGAATGAGGGTGATTTCGTCGTCGTGCCACTGGGGTCGCGCGAACGCATTGGCGTTGTCTGGACCCTTGATCCACCGGAAAATGACCTTCCCTTTGAAAAATTGAAATGCGTGCAGGAGGTTCTTTCTCAAGCGCCGGTCCCCGAAGCCTCTCGCAAATTTGTCGATTGGGTGGCGCGTTATACTTTGCAGCCTGCAGGATCAATCCTGAAAATGGTCATGTCGGTCCCCGGTGCGTTGAAAGATCCAGCCCCCAAGATTGCTTATATTAAAAAGTCCTCCCCGATCCCGGATGGTTTGAAAATCACTAAGGCCCGTCAAAGCGTGCTGGATTTTATGGAAGGCATGATTCCGATGGCTGCCAGCGACATTGCCCGCGAGGCCGGCGTTGGGGTAGGTGTTGTCAAAGGGTTGGTTGATCTGGGGATATTGGAGCCGGTTCAAATCAACGATTCTTCGCCGTTTGGGGAACCGGATTGGCAACGCGACGGTTATAAACTGGCCGAACAACAGGAAAAAGCCGCCAACGATCTGGTGGCAAAAACACAAAATGCCGGCACAAAAGACGGTTTCAGCGTCACCTTATTGGATGGTGTGCCGGGTTCTGGGAAAACAGAAGTTTATTTCGAAGCTGTGGCCAAGGCCCTTTCTCGCAATAAGCAAGTGCTCGTTCTTTTGCCTGAAATCGCGTTGTCCTCACAATGGCTTAATCGTTTTAAAACACGATTTGGGACAGAACCAGCGGTTTGGCATTCCGATATCGGGCTAGCCCGGCGCAAACAAACTTGGCGCGCGGTCGTGCGCGGGCAGGCGAAAGTTGTTATCGGTGCACGTTCCGCATTATTTCTGCCCTTTCGTGATCTCGGCCTTATTGTTGTCGATGAAGAACATGATGCCTCTTTCAAGCAAGAAGAAGGTGTTATTTATAATGGACGGGACATGGCGGTTGTGCGCGCCCAGATGGGACACTTGCCCGTCGTGCTGGCCTCGGCGACGCCATCGTTGGAAACAGCGGTCAACAGTTGGGAAGGGCGTTATGATAACTTGCACATGCCTGCCCGTCACGCCGGTGTGCCCTTACCTTGTGTCGTCACAATTGATTTACGGCTGGATAAACCGGAACGCCAGAAATGGCTTTCCCCCAGTTTAATCACCGCGATCAAAGAAACGGTGGAACGCGGCGAACAGGTCATGCTGTATCTCAACAGGCGCGGCTATGCCCCCTTGACCTTGTGCCGATCCTGTGGACATCGCCTGCAATGCCCCAATTGCACAAGCTGGTTGGTTGAACATCGCAAGGCGGGAAAGCTGCAATGTCACCATTGTGGATATTTCACCAGACCGCTGCGCACCTGCCCATCCTGTGAAAGCGAAAACAATTTCGCAGCCTGCGGTCCGGGTGTGGAACGTCTTGCTGAAGAAGTGGAAGAAACCTTTCCTGAACTGCGCACCATTGTTGCCGCCAGTGATACGGTGACTTCGCCTGCACAGGCCGCAGAACTGGTTGCGAAAATTGAAAACCATGAAGTTGATTTGCTGATTGGAACCCAAATGGTCGCCAAAGGCTATCATTTCCCCATGCTGACCCTTGTCGGTGTGGTCGATGCCGATTTAGGTTTGTCGGGTGGGGACCTGCGCGCCAGCGAACGTACATATCAGCTTTTATATCAGGTTGCCGGGCGTGCGGGACGCGGTGATAAACCCGGTACCGTCATGTTACAGACCTTCATGCCTGATCATCCGGTGATGAAGGCCTTAAAATCCGGTTTGCGTGACCGTTTCTTGCAAACAGAAGCCGAAGCCCGGCGTGGGGCAGGGATGCCGCCTTTTGGTCGACTTTGTGCCCTGATTGTGTCCGGTGAAGATGAAGTTCTTGTCGATGATGCGGCTAATGCATTGGGACGTAACGCCCCACATGGCCCCGGCCTTCTTGCGCTGGGGCCTGCACCGGCTCCCTTATCCATGATCCGGGGGCGTCATCGTCGTCGATTGCTTCTGAAAACAGATAAAAACATCCCCATTCAGGCAATTGTGAAAGACTGGCTGGGACGAACGAACATCTCTAACGCTGTTCGCGTACAGGTCGATATTGACCCTTACAGTTTTTTGTAAGAATCTTTCAATCTGAAGAATTCGAAATGAATGCCCGATTCTCTTGCTTCAGAAGCCGTTTTCTTAACTATTTTGGTATGACCACAGCCGCGAATCTGCCTTATATTCCGCATGTTTCGAATAATTTGGGCAAGTGCGAGATGCTCGCTTGCATCTACCATCAACGGTGTGTTATGACATCGCCACTCTGTCGCAAAGCTGTCTGCTGTGCGAATAGGGTGATTTTGTCGTTGGGGGACGTGGCTACCATGTCCCTTCGGGTGGACCAGATGTCGAGGGCTGTCCCAGGTGGCTTCTAAAGCACAAGGTGCAAGCGGACTTGCCGGTCGTTATGCCAATGCTCTATTTGAGCTAGCGGTTGATAACGGTGCGGTCGATCAAGTGGCTCAGGATCTTTCTGACCTCAGTGTAATGCTGAGCGAAAGCGAAGATCTAACCAAACTTGTTCTAAGTCCCGTGATTGCACGCGAAGAACAAGGCCGCGCCATGACTGCTGTCATGGACAAGGCACAAATTTCAGATCTCACGAAACGATTTATCGGGGTGGTGGCACAAAATCGTCGCCTCTTTGAACTGGAAGGCATGATCCTTGCGTTCCAATCGCTTCTTGCCGCGCATAAAGGCGAAGTATCTGCTGAAGTTACTTCCGCTAAAAAGCTAACGCAAAAGCAAGTTGATTCGTTGACCGCTTCTCTTAAAGAAGCAATTGGCAGTGATGTCGCTGTTGAACAGAAGGTGGACTCTGCACTCCTTGGCGGTTTAATCGTCAAGGTCGGCTCGCGCATGGTAGATAGTTCCTTGCGCACCAAGTTGCAGCATCTTCAACTCGCCATGAAAGGGGTTGGGTGATGGAAATCCGCGCCGCGGAAATTTCTGCGATCCTCAAAGAACAGATCGCTAATTTCGGAACCGAGGCTGACGTAGCTGAGGTTGGTCAAGTCTTGTCTGTGGGTGACGGTATCGCCCGCGTACATGGTTTGGATAACGTTCAAGCCGGGGAAATGGTTGAATTCCCAGGTGGCTTGAAAGGTATGGCACTGAACTTGGAAACCGACAACGTCGGTATCGTTATTTTCGGTGATGACCGCGCTATCAAAGAAGGCGATACAGTTAAACGTACTGGCGCCATCGTGGAAGTGCCGGTTGGCCGTGGCCTTTTGGGTCGCGTTGTTGACGGTCTGGGCAACCCGATCGATGGCAAAGGTCCGTTGAAAGACGTTACTAACCAGTTGATGGAAGTAAAAGCGCCGGGCATTATCCCGCGTAAGTCTGTACACGAACCCGTACAAACTGGTTTGAAAGCTGTTGATAGCTTGATCCCGGTTGGCCGTGGTCAACGTGAATTGATCATTGGTGACCGTCAGACTGGTAAAACAGCCATCATTCTGGACACCATTTTGAACCAGAAAAACGTAAACGACAACGCCAAAGACGAAAGCGAAAAGCTGTACTGCGTCTATGTTGCGGTTGGTCAGAAACGTTCGACTGTTGCACAGTTGGTTAAAGTTCTCGAAGAAAACGGCGCGCTGGAATATTCCATCATCGTTGCTGCGACAGCTTCTGAACCGGCTCCGATGCAGTTCTTGGCACCTTATTGTGGCGCTGCGATGGGTGAGTACTTCCGTGACAACGGTATGCACGCACTGATCGGTTACGATGACCTGTCCAAACAGGCAGTTGCTTATCGTCAAATGTCCCTGCTTCTGCGTCGCCCGCCGGGCCGTGAAGCTTATCCGGGTGACGTATTCTACTTGCACTCCCGTCTGCTGGAACGTGCTTGTAAAATGTCTGACGCCATGGGTGCTGGTTCATTGACGGCTTTGCCGGTTATTGAAACACAAGGTGGTGACGTTTCCGCGTTTATTCCGACAAACGTAATTTCCATTACGGACGGTCAGATCTTCTTGGAAACCGAACTGTTCTATAAAGGTATCCGTCCGGCTGTTAACGTTGGTCTTTCTGTATCTCGTGTAGGTTCTTCTGCACAGATCAAAGCCATGAAACAGGTTGCGGGTTCCGTTAAACTGGAATTGGCTCAGTACCGTGAAATGGCAGCCTTTGCACAGTTCGCATCTGATTTGGATGCGTCTACGCAAAAACTGCTGGCTCGTGGTGAGCGCCTGACAGAATTGCTGAAACAACCGCAATTCTCTCCGCTTCCGGTTGAAGAGCAAGTTGTATCCATCTTCGCTGGTGTGAACGGCTATCTGGATGGCATCAAAGCAACGGACGTGAACCGTTACGAAGCTGCCATGTTGAACGACGTTCGCGCAAACGGTGCTGATATCCTCACAACAATCCGTAGTGAGAAGGCCCTCAGCGATGAGACCACCGAAAAACTGAAGAAGTATCTAGACGACTTCACTAAGTCTTTCGCTTAATCGTTTTCATCGTTGAAGAAGAGGAATTAGGCATATGCCCAACCTCAAGGACCTAAAGATCAGGATCGACAGTGTCAAATCGACACAGAAGATCACTTCGGCCATGAAGATGGTGGCGGCCGCGAAACTGCGTAAGGCACAAATGTCTGCAGAATCCGCCCGCCCCTATGCCGAGCGTATGGAAGCTATGGTCGGAGCTCTTGCAAAGAGCTTCGACGGTGTCCAAGGCGCTCCGGAACTGCTTGCAGGCAACGGCAAAGACGAAAAGCACCTCATCGTGCTGGTGTCTTCTGACCGTGGTCTGTGCGGTGGTTTCAACGCAAACATTGGCCGTTTTGCCCGGAATAAGATTGCTGAGCTTAAACAAGCTGGCAAATCTGTAAAAGTCTTGTGTCTGGGGCGCAAAGGTCGTGATCAGGTTCGCCGTCAGTTCGGGGACACAATCCTTGAAACGATGGAAGATCTGACAAAGAACGGTGCGCAATATTCAGACGCCGATGTCATTGCACTTCGCATCCGTACGATGTTTGAAGAAGGTGAGATCGATGTTTGTACAGTCGTATACAACAAGTTTGTATCCGCCATTACACAAGAAGTCACGCCGCTGCAGGTTATTCCTTTCCAATTGGATGAAGTTGAGTCCAACGAGGAAGAACAGGATGATGAACTGAAGGCTTTGTACGAGTACGAACCTTCTGAAGAAGACATTCTGGAAGAACTTCTGCCGCGTAACCTTTCGGTACAGATTTTCCGCGCCATGTTGGAAAGCTTTGCTTCCGAACAAGGTGCCCGTATGGCAGCCATGGACAACGCAACACGTAACGCCGGGGACATGATTGATAATCTGACCTTGACTTACAACCGTGCACGTCAAGCCGCTATTACAAGTGAGCTGATCGAAATCATTTCCGGCGCAGAAGCGCTGTAACCGTTAGACGCAAATATTTGCGAAGTAGGAGCTTTTTGCGATGAGCAAAAAAAATGTAGGTAAAGTTACACAGGTACTGGGCGCCGTTGTCGACGTTCAGTTCGGAGAAACTTTGCCGGAAATCATGTCCGCTCTGGAACTTCAAAACCAGGGCAAACGTTTGGTGCTGGAAGTTTCCCAGCACTTGGGTGAAAACACAGTTCGTTGTATCGCGATGGATACGACCGACGGCTTGGTTCGCGGTCAGGAAGTTGTTGATACAGGTGCGCCGATTTCCGTTCCTGTTGGTCCGGAAACACTGGGTCGTATCATCAACGTTATCGGTGAAGCCATCGATGAACGCGGCGATCTGAAAACATCCAAAGGCACACTGCCGATCCACCGTGAAGCGCCGACATTCTCAGAACAGTCTACCGAGACTGAAGTTCTGGAAACAGGCATCAAGGTTATCGACCTTCTCGCACCGTATGCGAAGGGTGGTAAAATTGGTCTGTTCGGTGGTGCCGGTGTAGGTAAAACCGTTCTTATCATGGAATTGATCAACAACATCGCAAAAGGCCACGGTGGTTTCTCCGTATTCGCGGGTGTTGGGGAACGTACTCGTGAAGGGAACGACCTTTACCACGAAATGATCGAATCCGGTGTTATCAAGCTGGACTCTGATGAGTCTAAAGCGGCACTGGTTTACGGTCAGATGAACGAACCACCGGGAGCGCGTGCTCGTGTTGCCTTGACAGGTCTGACTTTGGCGGAATATTTCCGTGATGAAGAAGGTCAAGACGTTCTGTTCTTCGTTGATAACATCTTCCGTTTCACACAGGCTGGTTCAGAAGTGTCCGCCCTGTTGGGTCGTATCCCGTCTGCGGTAGGTTATCAGCCGACACTTGCAACCGAGATGGGTAACCTTCAGGAACGTATTACGTCCACGAAGAAAGGTTCCATTACATCTGTACAAGCAATTTACGTACCTGCCGATGACTTGACTGACCCGGCGCCGGCTACGTCTTTTGCCCACTTGGATGCAACAACCGTTTTGAACCGTTCTATCGCCGAGCTCGGCATTTACCCGGCTGTGGATCCGCTCGATTCCACATCTCGTGTACTTGAGCCGCGCGTCGTTGGTGAAGTCCACTATAAAGTGGCTCGTGAAGTTCAGCGCGTACTGCAAACATACAAATCTTTGCAAGACATCATCGCCATCCTTGGTATGGACGAATTGTCTGAAGAAGATAAAATGTTGGTTGCACGTGCACGTAAAATCCAGCGCTTCCTGTCTCAGCCCTTCCACGTCGCGGAAGTGTTCACAGGTTCACCGGGTAAATACGTTAAACTTGACGACACAGTGAAGGCGTTTGAAGGCATCGTGGCCGGTGAATACGACCATCTGCCGGAAGCTGCGTTCTATATGGTTGGCGGTATCGAGGAAGCCCTCGAGAAAGCCAAGAAAATGGCTGCAGACGCTGCGTAATCATTCAGAAACCACTAGCCAGGAGACAATACAATGACTGACACTGTCCAGTTCGAACTCGTTTCCCCGGCCAAGCTGCTTCTGTCTGAAGATGTAGAAATGGTTGTGGTTCCGGGCGGCGAAGGTGACTTCGGTGTTCTGCCCGGACACACGCCGATGCTGACGACGGTACGTCCCGGCATCATCGACATCTATGAAAACGACAAAATTGCAAAACGTATTTTTGTCGAAGGCGGTTTTGCTGAAGTTTCTGGAACACGCTGTGCTGTTTTGGCGGAAGAAGCGATTGCGCTTGATGAACTCAACCGTGATCACGCCGAAGCCCGCTTGCAAAAGGCAAATGATGCCTTGCAAGCAGCAGACAACGACATTGCCAAAAAAGATGCGGAGCGTGAATTGCGCGCTGCTGAAGCAATGCTCGCAGCTTGTGGTGCTTAAACTAAGCACTCTCAAGAAACATGAAAACAGGGCGTATGGTTTTGCCATGCGCCCTTTTTCTTTGACAGGTTCTTTTTATCTTGCCATCATTTTTACTGATGCAAAAGGAAGGAGGGCTTTATGTCACAAACCATTACCTATCCTACGTTCGTGGAATACCGCGCCAAAATCAATCAGGCCAAAGACGATCTGGAAAGCGGTAAGAAATCCGCCGCCAGTAACCGTTTACGCAGTGTGAATAAACATCTGGACGAATTAGAGGCCGTGCGCAACAGCTTGAATTGCGAAAGTCTCGGACGTCTCAATCATCTGCAAAAATTGGCCGCAGAAGTCGAAGCTCTTAAATAATGCTCAGTTACCAGCACGGCTACCATGCCGGCAATATCGCCGATGTTCATAAACATACGGCACTTGTTCTCTTGCTTAAATATTTAGGCACACTGCCAAAACTCGTGACTTTTATTGATAGTCACAGTGGGCGTGGTCTTTATAACCTGACTTCGGAAGAATCGGAAAAAACAGGGGAATGGAAAGATGGCATTGCACGCCTAAAGGACCGTGAACTGCATTCTCAAGCCTTGAAGGATTACGTTGCCCAAGTGGCAAGGTTTGAGGAAAATATTTATCCCGGGTCCCCTGCCTTAACCGCACAGATGATGGCTGCTAATCATCGCGGCTTGTTCTTTGAACTCCACCCCGGCGAATTTGAAATTCTCAAAGAAAATCTGGTTGATGATAAACGCCAACGCCTGATCCATAGCAATGCAATGGATCGTTTAATCGATTATCTCCCCCCGCGTAATGCCGATGGTCTGTTATTAGTTGATCCTTCTTATGAAGTTAAAGAAGAATATGCCAGTATCGCGCGCTTGGTTAATCAGGCCCATAAACGATGGCCCGGTGGCGTGAAAATGGTCTGGTATCCTTTGTTACCGGAAGATCGACATGAAGAACTTAAAAAGGGTTTGAAAGAGGCAACCTTTTACGAACTTGTTGGTCCGCGTAAAGAACGGGGTATGTACGGTACAGGCCTTGCGCTGATAAACGCACCGGAGCACTTTGACAAAATCTTTAAAGAAGCCGTTACTGAGATGGAAAGTTTTCTGTTTAATTCATGATTACCCGAGAGCAATTCAATCAACACTGCGCCACCCTGAGGGGGAGTACCCATGTTCTTCAATGGGGTGGTGCCGATGTTTGGAAAATTGGCGGCAAAATATTTGCGATTGCGCCGCGTGCCGGGGACGGGGAATTTCAAAAGATCAGTCTTAAGGTCAATGATTTTGCCTATGAAATTTTAACTCAGAAAGAGGGTATTGTTCCGGCCCCTTATCTGGCGCGGGCGAAATGGGTTCAAATTCAATCTCCAGAGGCCATGACAGACGAAGACCTTCTACAACATCTTACCGATGCCTATGAAATTATTACGGGCAAGTTGACAAAGGCCTTGCGTCACGAGTTGGGGATATAACGTTTAAACGGATAAGACCACGTCAGGGTAATCGCTAAACACACCATCAACCCCCATGGCCCACAGTCGCTTTGCTTCCTTGCGGTCATTGACGGTAAATACATAGAGGTCTCGCCCTGATTGTTTGACGACTTCAATCATTTCTTTCGTCAAAGTCCGTTCCCACAGATGAATGGACACGGCATTCAATTCATTTGCCTGTCTTTCCCAGTCCTGTGGAAGCTCGTCATATATGATGGCCAGCGGGCAAGGCGCATTTTTCTGCCGAAAACCGAATAAGGCGGCCTGGTCAAAGCTGGAAACGAGAATGTTGTTTGTGTCTTCCCCCACAATTTCAGCTACGGCTTGCCCTAATTGTTCCCCTTCACCGCGATGGGTTTTTAATTCGATATTGAAGCCTAAATTCAATGCGCGACAACAGGCCAACGCATCTTTAAGAAGCGGCATACGTTCCCCGACAAATCGACCATCACCAAACCATTGCCCGATATCCAGCTGGATAGCTTGTTGCCATTCAATTTCCCGAATAAAGCCGGACGCATTTGTACAACGATCCAGGCTGTCATCGTGAAAAAGAACGACCGTTCCATCCGCCAGCAAAGTTGCATCCGCTTCAATCCAGCGACATCCCACCCGTGCAGCGTCACGAATGCCCGCCAATGAATTTTCCGGTGCATGTGCCGCACATCCGCGATGACCGATCACATTTGCCATCTGCATGGTTTTTAGTCTTCACTTAACATAACAACACCAGCCCCGACCAAGAGGCCACCGGACATAAAATTCAATAAACGCAGGGGTGTTGCGGATTTAAAAATATGGCGTGCCTTTGCGGCACTGAGTGCCCAGCCGAAATTGATACCGGCAAATGTCGCAGGAACGAGCACGGCAGCCCAGAGGGCTTCTTGCAGGCTCAAGGTTTCCATATCAATAAAAGTTGGAAGGAAACCTACATAAAAGGCCACCAGTTTCGGGTTGCCCAATGTCACCAATAGACCACTGACGAATCCAGCGCCCTTATAAGACTTTTTAGGGATCTTAATTTCCTGATTGTCCTGCATGGCATGGCGAATGGCCTGTATGCCTAAATAAATCAAATAGCATGCACCCAGATATTTGATCACGAGGAACAATGTTGAATAGGTTGCTGCCACATATCCCAGACCTGAAATTGCAGCAATAAGCCAGAGTAAATCGGCCAGAAAAACCCCGCCAATAAACCCAAATGTTGCAGTGATTCCACCAAATAATGCCCGCCCGACAAGGGCTGCAACCACCGGCCCCGGAACCAGGGCAAGAATAACTGTTGCGCCGACCAATGCTATTAATGATTGGATGTCCATTCTAAAAGGTCTCCTATCGGCTTGTTTTATAAATTAAAAAATATATTAAATGGCGATTAATGGCACACTTTTTCAACTTGACTCTGTTTTGCATGGCTGACACTTTTTGGTTGTTTAGTGATCGATAAATGTTAGAAAAAAGAAACATGCCTAATATCCCCCTTCCTAATGAGGAATTGGAGAAAGTCTCCCACATTCATATTTTGGAGGCAATCGACTTTCTTCAAGTTCATAAAAACTACGCCAATTTTAAAAGCGCAAAGTCCTGCTATCTGGTTTTTCCTCTTTGCCCGCCTCTCGCCGTTAAAATGGTTTTTGGGAAAGCCCTGTCCATTTGCCGCAATGGGGAACGCATACGCCCCTTTCATTTCAATAGCCGGACTGCCATTAAAATTTTGCAAATGCGTGGTTTTGAATGCATCAACACGCAACCCCACCAGCCCAGTGCAAACGACAGACAAAACGAGCGTGAATATGAAGGTCAAAAGCGCCTACAAAAGCATTATGTCCGGGAAAGAAACCGTACGTTGACCAAACGTAAAAAAGAGATGTTCAAACTAAAGCACGGATATTTGTTTTGCGAACTTTGCGGACTGGAACCCATCCAAGCCTATGGCAAAATCGGGGAAAGCTGTATTGAAGTTCATCACAAGACTCCCTTATCCAGTCTGGAAGGTACACGAGAAACCACATTGGATGATCTGCAATGCCTATGCGCAAATTGTCATCGAATTGAACATGCCATTATTCGGGATACAAAGTCTTAGCCGATTTAACGCCCGCGTCGTTTGGCTTTTTTTCCGCCACCCGCACCCGCGCGTTCTGCTGCCCCCTTGGCAATCCCGGCTTTGTTTAACCCGAGATCGGCGGCTTCCAGACGACGTATTTCATCACGTAGGCGTGCGGCTTCTTCAAATTCCAAATTGGCGGCGGCATCCTTCATCTGCTTGTCCAGATCAGCCAGAACAGTTTTCAGGTCTTTGCCGACCAAATGCTTATTGTTGCCCGCCCCGGTATCAACCGTCATATAATCGCCCTGCGAGACATCATCCAACACGTCTGAAATGTGGGATTTCACTGTTTGCGGCGTAATGCCGTTGGCTTCGTTATAGGCCTGTTGTTTGGCACGCCGTCGGTTGGTTTCACCAATGGCATAATCCAGACTTTGCGTCATTTTATCAGCATAAAGCAAAACGCGCCCGTTAATATGACGTGCGGCTCGCCCGATTGTCTGAACCAAAGATCGTTTGGAACGCAAGAAACCTTCTTTATCTGCGTCCAAAATCGCAACCAATGAGCATTCCGGGATATCCAAACCTTCACGCAATAGGTTGATCCCGACCAATACGTCAAACGCGCCTAGACGCAAATCACGGATAATTTCAATACGTTCCAGTGTTTCAATGTCACTGTGCATATAACGTACACGCACGCCTTGTTCATGAAAATATTCGGTCAGGTCTTCTGCCATACGTTTTGTCAGGGTTGTGACCAGAACCCGTTCGCCGCGTGCCGCTGTTTCACGGCATTCATTCAGCAAATCATCTACCTGTGTTTCAACCGGGCGCACGATACAGACCGGATCGATCAAACCGGTGGGACGAATGACCTGTTCGGCAAAGACACCGCCGGTGCGTTCCATTTCCCAGTCCCCCGGTGTTGCAGATACAAAGATGGACTGCGGACGCATGGCATCCCATTCTTCAAATTTTAACGGGCGGTTATCTACGCAGGACGGCAAGCGGAACCCATAAGAGGCCAATGTGCTTTTACGGTTATAGTCCCCGCGATACATGCCCCCGATCTGTGGCACGCCAACGTGGCTTTCATCCACGATTAACAGGGCATCATCGGGTAAATATTCAAACAAGGTCGGGGGGGCCTGACCAGGTAGACGATCCGTCAAATAGCGTGAATAATTCTCAATCCCTGAACAAAAGCCCGTGGTTTCGATCATTTCCAGATCGAATATTGTACGTTCTTCAATACGTTGGGCTTCGATCAGCTTATTATTGGCGCGGAACCATTCAACGCGCTCTTTCATCTCTGCCTTGATTTTCTTCGAAGCCTGCATCAAGGTCGGGCGCGGGGTCACATAGTGACTGTTGGGATAGACGGTGACTTTATCCAACGCGGTTATTTTTTCACCGGTCAGGGGGTCAAATTCCCAAATATCTTCCAACTCTTCGCCAAAGAAAGACAAACGCCACGCCCGGTCTTCAAAGTGGGAGGGGAAAACCTCAACCACATCACCGCGCACACGGAATGTGCCGCGATGAAAATTGTTGTCATTGCGGGTATATTGCAGTTCCACCAACCCTTTCATCAAATCGCGCACGTCATATTCACTACCTGCTTCAATGCCAAGCGTCATTTCAGAATAGGTTTCCACCGCACCGATCCCGTAGATACAGGAAACAGAGGCAACAATGATCGTATCGCGATATTCCAGCAAAGACCGCGTTGCAGCATGACGCATCCGGTCAATCTGTTCGTTGATGGAACTGTCTTTTTCAATATAGGTATCGGTCTTGGGAACGTAGGCTTCCGGTTGGTAGTAATCATAAAATGAAACGAAATATTCCACATGGTTGTCGGGGAAAAAACTTTTCATTTCTCCATACAACTGCGCGGCCAAGGTTTTGTTCGGTGCCAAGACAACAGCGGGACGCTGCATTTCCTGAATGACATGGGCGATGGTAAAGGTTTTACCGGAGCCCGTTACCCCCAGAAGAACCTGATCTTTTTCACCATTTTGAATACCTTCCACCAACTCGCGAATTGCCGTCGGTTGATCACCTGCCGGCTGATAATCGCTGACGAGCTTAAAATCCTTGCCCCCCTTGGGGATGGGATGTTTCGGTGGGGTAAATATCGCATCAACTGTCATGGATTGAGATATAGCCCGAAGACTGCAATTGCTCAAGCATCACCCGCGATTATTCTTATAGACCCTCAAAAAAAATTAATTCATAGTTGTCATAAAATTATTATATTTAAAAAAAATCGGTACTCTTGATGAAAAACATTCTCAGCAAAGTCTGGGCCTCCAGCACCCTTTTGATCGTATTGATTTTTACGATCTCACAAATTGATATTATCCTCTCGGAACTGGGCCTTACACGAGATTGGCAGGCTTTTGCTGTGCGGGCACTCTCAACCTTGGCGTGGATTGTTGGCGCCCTACTTGTTATTAGGATTGTACGTATAGTTTTGTGGGAAGGTATTGTTACTCGCGCAAGCGGTATGACGCCGCCTCGATTAATTGTACAATTAGGTAATATCGTTATTGTCTTTCTGGCGGTATCCGGTGCGGCAACTTTTGTCTTTGGGCAATCCATTACCGGGTTTTGGACGGCCTCCGGTGCTATTGGTATTGTGGTTGGTTTTGCACTTCGCAACCTTATTCTGGATACATTTTCGGGCCTCGCCATTCATATGGAACGCCCTTTCAAGGTTGGACAATGGATTAACGTTCACACACGATTTGGCGAATATAAAGGCCGCGTTGAAGAAACCAACTGGCGCACAACACGTCTTTGGACGACAGGGCGCAACATCATCATTATCCCTAACAGCTTTATCACCACCACAATTTTATCCAATTACAGTATGGGTGGACTGGGCGAGGTCTCGCGCTTCGAACTGGTTTTCACATTGGATTTTTCTGTCCCGACAGAACGGGCCATTCGTGTTTTGACCGCAGCGGTTCAGGCTTCAATCGGTGACAAAGGCCCCCTGCCAAAACCCGCGCCCAAGGTACGAGCAAATAACATTACCCCCTATGGCGTCGAGTACAAAATTCGTTACTATATCGACCCTGACTTTGTTACGACAGCAAAGGCGCGTAATACAATTATCACCCATGTTATGGAACATCTGAACCATGCGGGCCTGACTTTGTCTTATCCGAAACGTGATGTTTATTTTACCCGCATGCCGTGGCGACAGAAAAGTTGGGCATACCCTAAAGACCTTGTCGGACAAATTCAAAAGATCTCTCTGTTTGAATTTCTGGAATTAGATGATTTGGAATTTATCGCCCAAGGCGTCAAGGTTAGAAACTATAAGGCAAAAGATACCATCGTTCATCAAGGTGAACTTGGTGACTCGATGTTTATTCTGGCAGAAGGCTTGCTGGAAGTTCTGGTGGAGCGTGAAAACGGTGAACTTTTGAAAGTTGCCGATCTGGCGCCGGGCACTTTCTTTGGTGAAAAGTCTTTGCTTAGCGGGGATCAACGTTCCGCCACTATTATCTGCGTAACAGATACCGTTGTCTGCGAAATCACCAAATCAGTTATGGCACAGCTTTTTGAGCGAAGCCCGGAAGTTGCAGAACAGCTGAGCAAGGCTATTGCTATTCGTGATCTGCAAAACCAATCCGCACTGTCTGAAGATAAAGAAGACAGCAGCCCTGAAATGATTGAAAAAGAAACAGGCCTTTTCCTTGAAAAAATCAAAACCTTTTTCAGTATTCGCGGTCTAAAGAAAGGGTGAAGTTCTTTTGAATTGATCTAAATCATACATACTCTTTTTAAACTTGCTACATTCCGATAGTAATGAATGACATAAACAGGGGGCATATATGACAGCTAAAAAGAAAATGGCCAAGATCGTCAAATTTGATGAGGAAACCATTGATGACGAGCTCATGGAACAAGAAATGATTGCCACTGACAATTTGTCCCAAATTAAACCTGCGGGGCGTGATGCAGAAAAATTCAAAGGCAAGAAAAATGCCAAGAGCAAAATCAAATCCATGGGGAATGGCTTGATTAAGGGAAAGCCCATTGACCAATTAGATGGTACGGATGCCCCGGTCGAAAAATTAAAAACATCAGATTATCTGGAAATTATTGCCCCTTTGCATGTGGAATTGTTGCGTATGCAAAATTCCGTCAAAACCAATGGACAGAAAATTCTCTCTATTTTTGAAGGGCGCGATGCTGCTGGCAAAGGGGGAACGATCAAGCGATTTATTGAACATCTCAACCCACGGGGCTGTCATGTTGTCGCCTTGGAAAAACCAACGGATCGTGAACGCAATCAATGGTATTTCCAACGTTATGTCAATCATTTGCCCACAGCTGGGGAAATCGTTTTGTTTGATCGTTCCTGGTATAACCGGGGTATGGTTGAACGCGTTATGGGATTTTGTGAACCGGACGAGGTCAAAGAATTTTTACGCTCTGTCCCTGAATTTGAACGTATGCTTCATCGCAGTGGGCTTAAAATGTTTAAATTCTATTTTTCGGTTTCCAAGGAAGAACAGGCACGGCGTTTCGCCTGTCGTGAAGATGATCCATTGAAACAATGGAAACTATCACCGGTCGATAAAGAATCGCAAAAACATTGGGCGGGTTATACCAAGGCAAAAGAGGATGTCTTCTTCTATACCGACACAAAAGAAGCGCCTTGGACGATCGTTAAATCAGATGACAAGAAACGCGCCCGCATCAATGCGATCCGTTACTTCCTTAGCAACGTAGATTATGAAGGTAAGAACGAAGAATTATTGCAATGGGATCCCCGAGTTATCCGCACGACGGAACAAGAGCTCGACGTCGAAGATTAATCTTCACTTTCATCAAACACAGTGAAAAAGGCACCTTGCAAGAGGGTGCCTTTTTTACGTCGATTCTCTCCATTATTTTATTTGAAATTCGAACAATATCTGCCGTGAAACTCGCCGTTCTACAGCGAATATTCAGTATAAAACCGCATGGTCAAAAAATTGTCGCAAAACAGCCAATAAAACTTGCGTCCTATGCAGGGCAAGCGTAGGTTCTGTCTGGGCAAAGCGGTCTATATTTTTGCTTGTCCATTTATCGATGTTTTTTTGACACACAAACCTAAAAGGTCAGGGCTCCATGTCATTTTTAGCTGACAAACTGTCTCGCATTAAACCGTCTCCGACAATTGCCGTATCCACCAAGGCCGCAGAATTGAAAGCTGCTGGTCGTGACGTGATCGGCCTCGGTGCAGGTGAACCCGATTTCGATACACCGCAACATATCATCGATGCCGCTGTCAAAGCCATGAACGAAGGCAAGACGCGCTACACGGCTGTTGCAGGTACACCGGAATTACGCCAAGCTATTTGCGACAAGCTGAAACGTGACAACGAACTCACCTACACACCGGATCAAATTTCTGTTGGTTGTGGTGGTAAGCAAACCATTTATAACGCATTGATGGCCACCCTGAATGATGGTGATGAAGTCATCGTTCCGGCGCCGTACTGGGTTTCCTATCCTGATATCACCCTGTTGGCTGGCGGTGTGCCGGTTTTCGTTGACTGTACAGCGGAAAACAATTTCAAAATGCAAGCCGCGGATCTAGAAGCAGCCATCACGGACAAAACAAAATGGGTTATTCTGAACTCGCCGTCCAACCCGACAGGTGCAGCTTATTCACGCGATGAAATGAAGGCGCTGACCGACGTTTTGGTGAAATATGACCACGTACACGTTATGACAGACGATATGTACGAGTTGATCACCTATGATGATTTTGAATTTGTTACACCGGCACAGGTCGAGCCTAAATTATTTGATCGTACATTGACTTTGAACGGTGTGTCCAAAGCCTATTGTATGACAGGTTGGCGTGTTGGTTATGCTGCAGGCCCACTTGAGATCATCAAGGCCATGAACAAAATTCAGTCCCAAAGCACAACACACACGTGTTCTGTTGCGCAAGCGGCTGCTGTTGAAGCATTGAATGGCCCGCACGATTTTGTTGCCAAACACAACGCTGTTTTTAAAGAACGCCGCGATATCGTTGTGAAGATGTTGAACGAAGCTGAAGGTCTGGAGTGCAAAACACCGGAAGGGGCATTCTATGTTTATCCGTCCTGTGCTGGCGTAATCGGAAAATCCACACCCGATGGCAAAGCAATCAAAACCGACGAAGATTTTGTAACTTACCTGTTGGAAGCAGAAGGCGTTGCAGCCGTTCATGGCGAGGCATTTGGCTTGTCACCGCATTTCCGTGTTTCTTATGCGACCAGTAACGAAGCCTTGATTGAAGCATGTAAGCGCATTCAACGTGCTTGTGCCGCATTGAAGTAATCCTGGGTTTCGATCAATGAAAACTGCGCAACGAGTGAGTAACTCCTTGCGCAGTTTTTTTGTTCAATCTATAAATCCTTTGACCATCATCAAGCACACCATTAGGCTGAAAAACTAAAGTGCGCACGACGATAAATAAGAATACTACATTATTCATTAGCTAATTGTTTGATATGACTGAAGATATCGCGAGCCTTAAAAATGAGATTGCCTCGCTTAAAGGCAAACTGGTTGCACAGCGCCGAGAGGTTGCGCGCTATCGTATGATGTCGTCTGTCTTTCAATCGGCGACACAACCAATTGCTTTGGTGAACGCGAATTATCAAATCATCAGTATTAATCCGGCTTTTACGAGCCTAACCGGATATGACGCCAATGAAATTCAATATTTCCCGATTAATGGTTTAATTGCCCATCATAAACGTGATGAATTATGGCCCACTGTCCAGATCAGTTTGGAACAGGAAGGCCATTGGGAAGGTTTATTGTGGAACGAAAGTAAATTTGGCCAGATTTATCGTGTCGAAACACATATTCAAAATCTACATAACGATGATTTGGATACGGCAAGCTTTGTCTTTTTCTTCCGTGATGTGACATCAGAGAAAGAGACTGAAGAACAACTTGATAGGCGTAGTAATTACGATCTGATTACCGATTTACCTAACTGGAATTTGTTTCTCAACCGTTTTATCAATTCTCTTTATACCTCGGGTCAAAGTGGGACACAGACGGCTTTGCTCTTTATCGGACTGGATGGTTTTAAAGTTATTAATGATACCTTGGGGCACACCATCGGGGATAAATTGTTACAAGAGGTCGCCCTGCGCTTTAGCAATGCGTTTGAAGCAAATGTCACTGTTGCCCGTTTCAGTGGCGATCAATTTACAGCTGTTCTTCCCAACATCAAGGATGATGAAGAAACACGTCAGGCGGCGGAAGCCATTTTAGCCTCGCTGGATCGTCCTTTTGAAATTGAGAATGAAGAAATTCATATTTCCTGTTCTATCGGTATTTGCACATGGCCTGGCGATGGTGATGATGTAGAAACTCTGCTGCGAAATGCAGACAGCGCCATGCATCAGGCCAAAGAAAAGGGACGCAATACCTATCATTTCTTTACTCCTGATCTCGATGCCACGGCACAAGCCAGACGCGCAATTGAACGGGACCTGCGACAAGCCATTAAAACGTTTGATGAATTTCATCTGGTCTATCAGCCAATTGTTGATCTTGAAACAGGTCAGATGAAAAGTGCCGAAGCCTTGATCCGTTGGCATAGTGCGGAGCGTGGCCTAGTCTCACCCGATCAGTTCATCCCGCTGGCGGAACGCAATCATCTGATTTTGCCGATTGGGGAGTGGGTTTTGGAAACGGCATGTCGAGAAATTAAAAGCTGGTCAGAACAATCCCAAACACCTTTCCGCGTCAGCATCAACCTATCCAGTCGTCAATTCAAAGAAGATAACTTGCCGGATGTCGTCAAAGGTGTGCTGGAGCGCACAGGCTTCAATCCGAACCAATTATCGTTAGAAATCACAGAAACGCTGATGATGGAAAATCTGGATGATGCCTTAAAAATGCTGCACGAATTAAAAGCAATGGGCGTGCGTTTATCCATCGACGATTTCGGGACAGGATATTCCAGCCTGAATTATCTCAAACGTTTCCCGCTGGATACTTTGAAAATTGACCGGATGTTTGTGCGTGATGTCACAACAAATGCGGAAGATGCCGCTGTTGTTGCCGCTATTTTAACAATGGCGCACAGCATGGGGTTGGAAGTTGTTGGTGAAGGTATTGAGACCAAAGACCACAACGATTTTCTATTTTCAAAGGGCTGTCAACTGGGACAAGGCTATTATTTCAGCCGTCCTTTACGCATTGATGAGTTTAACCTTTTTGCCGAACGCAGCGAGTTTGAAAGCTCTTCCTGATTTTTTTGATGATTTTGCGCTTTTTGCATCCCTCCTATTTGATCTATGCCCTTTTCATCACAGCCAATTCGCGTTAGCCTCTCATATAAGTAGAATCCTAGAGAGGCACGCGCCTGTGCCCACTTGATTTGTACGGACGCGTCCCTGACATAGAGATCGGGAGGGTCGAAATCGTGTCCAAAAAACCATCACAACCGCGCTGTTGCGCCATCGTAGGCGCTTATCTAAGTGGGAAGACAAGCCTGTTGGAAGAAATCCTCTTCACAACAGGCGCAATCAATCGAAAAGGCAATGTCAATCAGGGCAATACAGTCGGCGACTCGTCAGCCGAAGCCCGCGCTCATACCATGACGACTCAGCTTAATATTGCCACAACATCATATCTTGAAGAAGAATGGACCTTTATAGATTGTCCTGGCTCCGTCGAATTTATGCAAGATACCTACCAAGCCTTAATGATCTGTGATGTTGCAGTTGTGGTATGCGACCCCACACCGGAAAAAGCGATTACAATCGCGCCGGTTCTCAAGTTCCTAGATCAACATAATATCCCTCATATGGTTTTCATCAATAAAATGGATCAACCGGAAGCCAGTGTTCGTGAATTGATGAATGCCTTGCAGGACATTAGCGAGCACCCGCTTTTACTGCGTGAGGTTCCCATCCGCGAAAATGGCGAAATTACCGGCTATGTCGATCTGGTTTCAGAAAAAGCCTATAAATGGCATGATGGCGAACGGTCTGAATTGATAAAAATGCCACAAGCTATTCAAGATCGCGAACAGGAAGCCCGTACAGAACTGCTTGAATCTCTCGCGGACTTTGACGACAAACTTCTGGAAGAAATATTAGAAGAGGTTCAACCGCCAAAATCTGAGATTTATGAAAATATACATAAAGACCTTGCAGAAGATGCAATTGTCCCTGTCTTTTTCGGGTCTGCTGAACATCGTGGCGGCATTACACGTCTTCTCAAAGCTTTGCGCCATGATGCCCCCGAAGTTGTGCAAACCGCCGAACAACGCGGTATTTCTACAACTGGAAATACTGCGCAGGTTTTCAAAACCATTCATGCCGCTCATGCGGGTAAATTATCCTTTGCGCGGATTTGGTCTGGGGAACTGAAAGACGGCATGACCTTTAATGATGAACGTGTATCCGGTATTCAACAAATGCTAGGTAGTGAAGGGCACAAAATAAATACAGCCTGCGCAGGGCAGGTTGTTGCATTGGGACGATTGGAAAATACAACTGCGGGGCAAGTCTTATCCGAAGGCGGAGGTGCAAGCGCGCCTTATTGGCCAACGCCTCTCACACCGATGTATGCCAAAGCTATTCAAGCGGTCAAACGGGCTGATGAGGTAAAGCTTTCTGCTGCCTTGAGTAAATTAAATGACGAAGACCCGTCTTTGATTGTCGCGCAAAATCAGGTTAGCGGAGAACTTCTTTTACGTGGTCAGGGCGATATGCATATCAAAATCGCACTGGAACGTCTGGCAGGTCGTTTTTCAATGGATGTTGAAGCACACCCCCCCAAAGTGGCTTATAAGGAAAGCATTCGTAAAAGTGCAACGAAGCATGCAAGACACCGCAAGCAAAGTGGTGGGCATGGTGAATATGGTGATGTCCATATAGAAATCAGCCCCTTACCACGCGGTAGCGGTTTCTCGTTTAGTGATACCATCACGGGGGGGGCAGTCCCTAAACAATATATCCCAGCAGTTGAGAACGGTATCGTCGAATATATGGATAAAGGCCCGTTGGGGTTTCCTGTCGTCGATATCAGTGTTGTGTTAAGCGATGGTGGTTTCCATGCTGTCGATAGCTCCGAAATGGCTTTTAAAAAAGCTGCGCAAACCGCAATGCGTGAAGCTATGCCAGATTGTTCCCCTGTATTGCTGGAGCCTATTCACAATGTGACCATTCAAGTGCCCAGCATTTACACTTCAAAAGTGCAACGTATTATTACTGGGCGGCGTGGCCAAATTCTTGGATTCGATGCAAAAAAAGGTTGGAAAGCTTGGGACGAGGTCAACGCCTATATCCCAGAAGCCGAACTGCAAGATATGATTTTAGAGCTAAGGTCGCAAACGTTAGGTATTGGGTCCTATATTGATCAATTCGATCACCTTCAAGAGCTTAGTGGAAAACAAGCTGATCAAGTTGTTTGTAACAATAATTAGATGTCTAATGTGCCTTGTATACACTTTAGATAAATGTCATATGGGGTGGTTTTGCAAATCACCCCACCTCTCTTGACTTGAGTCAATGACGTGATATCATCAATATGATATTCAACCCTTAATTAATTTTTCGAATTTTGTATCTGTTTAGGTTTTTTTTCATATTTTTAATAATGTAACATAATATTGTCCGTACCATTATCATCTGAAAAGATATATCATATATCGGAACCTATTACCTCGATCGGGAAATAATTATAAGATCAGGCATACCGAGAAACAAAATGCCAGCTACTCCACTTTCCCTAAGAGCTAACTAAAAAGAGGACAAAAATCATGTTCTTAGACAAATTAAAAATCAGTTCGAAGATATGGCTTCCTGCTATTATTTTCACAATTGCACTGGTTGCTGTTGCCGGCATTGCAGCCCAAAACATGAAACATACCTTGCTCACAGACCGACAAGACAAAGTCCGTAGTGTGGTTGAAGAAGCGCATAGTATCTTAGAAGGTTATGTCGCAAAAGCCAAAGCAGGTGAGATTAGTACTGAAGAAGCGCAAAAACAAGCGCGAGACGTTATTAAATCCATTCGTTATGGTGGATCCGAATATCTTTGGATCAACGATATAAATAACATCATGATCATGCACCCGATTAAACCGGCGTTGGATGGTAAAAAGCTTGATAAACTGCAAGATAAAAACGGGAAATACCTGTTTACTGAATTTATTAAAACGGTACAAAATGAAAACGGGGCCGGTTTTGTTGATTATTTTTGGCCGAAGCCAGGATTTGACGCCCCCGTCCATAAAATATCCTTTGTTGCACTTGTAAAAGACTGGGGCTGGATTGTTGGCAGCGGTCTTTATACCGATGATGTGGATGCAGCTTTCTGGGCGCAGTTTAAGATCTTTGCTATAATGGTAATCGTGGCCTTACTTGTTGCCGGTACGATTTCATTTTTGGTCGCAAAAAATCTGACCAGTGGTCTAAGTCGAATTTCTGATCAGATGTCTCATCTTGCTGAAGGTGATTTGGAGATTGAGGTTGCCGGTCAGCATCGTGGGGATGAAATTGGTGAAATGGCCCGTGCGGTTGAAGTGTTTAAACAGAACAGTATCGAAGCCAACCAATTACGCGCCAATCAAGAAGAAAACAGGCTTTTAGCAGAAAAAGAGCAGAAACAAAGCCTTATTACAATGGCAGATAATATCCATAACCAAATGCACAGTGTTATGGAGAAAATGGGCGGCGTTGTTGTGCAACTTGGTCAATCTGCGGATACGATGCATAACAATGCAGAAGCCACAAACCAACAAAGTTCTTCTGTTGCGAGTATTTCTGAACAGACTTCTGCAAACGTTCAAACGGTTGCGGCTGCAACCGAAGAGTTAAATGCCTCCAGTCATGAAATTGGTAGACAAGTTGAACATACCAATCAAACTGCTGAGGCTGCAGCCCAAGAAGCGCAACAAACCAACGTTGTTATTCAGGGTTTGAGCGGGGCCGCCGGAAAAATTGGTGAAGTCGTCAGTATTATTCAAGATATTGCAGAACAAACCAACCTGCTGGCATTGAACGCCACCATTGAAGCTGCCCGTGCCGGTGAGGCCGGCAAAGGTTTCGCGGTTGTTGCTTCAGAAGTTAAAAATCTGGCAAATCAGACTGCCCGGGCAACGGATGAAGTTTCACAACAGATTTCAGCAATTCAAAGCCAAACCAGCGATGCAGTTGGTGCAATTGAAGGCATTACAAGCACAATTTCGAATATGCGCGAAGCCTCAAGTGCAATTGCTGCCGCTGTAGAAGAACAGCATGCGGCCATTCAGGAGATCAGTCGAAGTGTCCAAGAAGCATCACGTGGAACACAAGAAATATCCAGCCATATTGCAGCTGTTGCTGAAGATGCAAACCAAACTATGTTGTCAGCAAATGAAGTGAAAACGGCGAGTGATGAGTTGCTTTCTAGCTCCGATGCACTTGATCGTGCCATGACCAGTCTTGTGAATGATTTAAGACTAAAAGGTGCATAAATAAGTATTTTTTAAAAGGCTCCCTCGTAAGGGAGCCTTTTAAAGTGCTTTAACCGTTTTTTTATTTGATGTCGCTGCTATGTTTTAGACAACAGATGTGCTCACGAGTTTTTTAAGAGGTGCTGAAACTTTCTGCCACACACTCGAACACCGCACGGATCCTGCGATTTGTTTTAAGCTCGCGGTGTGTAACCAGCCAGACAGGAATAGGAACGCCGGGCAGATCAGGCAAGATCTGGTGAATACCGGGCGTACGTGCCGCGACTTCTTTGACCATAATACCGACCCCTAATCCCTGTTTGACCATTTCCCATGCGACTAGACCGTTTTCCGATCGGATGGGAAAATTTCGCTGGCTGACGGGGCATCCCATGGAATGATAATAATCCAACAAACGGTTTGATTGATCAAAACCGATAAGGCAAGCCTCTTTCAGATCGTTAGGGCTTTGCGGGCACTCAAATTTTTCCAGATAACGATCACTGACATAAAGATGTCCGCTGGTTTCATAAAGTAGTTGGGCATAAAGATCCGGTTGTGTGGGGCGGGCATGGCGAATGGCAATGTCGGCCTCACGTCGTTTTAAATCGCTTAAGGCGTTGGAGGCCACAATATCCAATTCAATGCCGGGATAACGGTGCCGGATTTTTGTCAGAATATCAGGCAGAAAATAGACTGCCCAGACATTGGTTGTGGACAGGCAGACACGTCCTTCAATACTTTGTGATTGCCCCGATGCGGTAAGCGATATTTGGGCGGCGGCCTCCCCCATTGCCTGCACATGTTGTAACAGGTCAACTCCGGTTTGGGTCAATTCCAATGTGCGGCCCATGCGTTCAAATAAGGTGATGCCAAGGTGTTCTTCCAATGCGGTAACTTGACGCCCGACCGTTGGTTGGGTGACGCCCAAGGCTTTGCTTGCTGCGGTGAAGGATCCTTCTTGCGCGGCGACCAAGAAAGCACGCATTTGGTTCCAGTCAAAGGTGATTGATTTCCATTCCATGCATATATGCATACTATAACTAAATATTTATGCAATTCACATTTGTTTGATATCGCGTAAGCTGCTGCGAAATATTTAATTGAGGTCGAAGATATGACAAAACAAAGCCATTTTTGGGATCGTGTTGCGCATAAATATGCCAAGCGAAAAGTCACCAATGAAGAGGCCTATCAAAAAAAATTACAACAGACGCGGGACTATCTCAACGCTGATGCCGCGATGTTGGAGCTTGCCTGTGGGACAGGGACAACAGCGATCCATCTAGCGCCTTATGTCCGCCATATTCGGGCGGTGGATATTTCTTTAAATATGTTGGAAATCGCACGGGAAAAAGCCAAGACGGCAGGTGTGGATAATATCAGCTTTGACTGTCGTGATTTTGATGAAATGGCGGTGGAGAACCAGACGTATGATGTCATCCTTGCCCACAATATTTTGCATTTACTGGAGGAAAAAGCCGTCGCCATTCACCGTATTTTCAAGATGTTGAAACCGGGGGGCGTTTTTATCAGTTCCACAGCCTGTTTGGGGCAGGGCTTTCTGTGGTTGAAAGTCATTGTCGGGGTGGGAAGCTTTTTTGGGTTTCTGCCCGCTGTAAAGTTTTTTCGGGTCGATGAGTTGAAAAAGGACTTTACGGACGCCGGTTTTCAAATTGAAGAGAATTGGCAACCCAGTAAATCCCAAGCCTTGTTTATGATCGCGCGAAAGCCAAATGAGGTCGTTTAGCGATCGTTTTGGATAAAGGTCGTTTTTACATTTTCGGTGTCTTGTATTACTTTGTCACTGGATGACTTTAATCATATAGAACAATATTTCCCGCTTTTGAAATCAGGTAATTATAACGTGTGGGGCAAGACATGTCATTTTTGGACCAATATCCGGCCTGGCTGATCGCTCTTATCTTTTCGACCTTTGCTGGTGCGACGATTCCGCTTGGGGCTTATTTGGCGAAGGTTGAACATATCAGTCCCAACTGGCTGGAAAAAGAATTTCGCCACTTTGTTATTGCCTTTGGCGGCGGGGCTTTATTTGCAGCGGTGTCGTTGGTGTTGGTGCCGGAAGGTACCAAGGGATTAGATGTTTTTTGGGCCATCGGCTTGTTTCTGGCCGGTGGGTTTTTCTTTTATTTTCTCGACCGCCTTATTCAGACACATGGGGGAAGTTATTCGCAATTAATCGCGATGGTATCCGATTTCATGCCCGAGGCAATGGCCTTGGGGGCTATGCTGAATGATCAGAATGATGCGGCCTTGCTATTGACATTATTGATTGCCTTACAGAATTTACCCGAAGGCTTTAACGCCTATCGCGAAATTTTATGTAGAGGATCCCATAAATCAAAACGTATTTTGTTTTGGTTCTGTGCCCTTGTTGTGGTGGGGCCGATTTCAGCTTTGTTAGGGGCGGAGTTTTTAAGTGGGAATGCTGTTTTTATTGATGCGGTGATGATGTTTGCGTCTGGTGGCATCCTTTATCTTGTGTTTCAAGATATTGCCCCGCAGGCTCATTTGAAGAAAAGCTGGATGCCGCCTTTGGGGGCGGTTTGTGGATATGCTCTTGGACTGTTGGGTCATATGGTTTTATAAGAAAAAAGGCGACCATGGAAGGTCGCCTGATTTGTTTGCCGGCTTAGCCAAGTTGGCTGAGAAGCGTATCACCGCCGGAGACTTCAAACTTGCCGGGTCCTTCAATGTTCAACTGGGTAACAATACCGTCTTCGACCAGAAGGGAGAAGCGTTGTAAACGCATACCCATATTGCGATCGGTCAGGTCAAGTTCAAGGCCGAGAGCCTTGGCCCATTTCGCACTGCCATCGCCGAGGAAACGAATTTTCCCAATTGCGTTTTGATCTTTGCCCCATGCTGCCATAACGAAACCGTCATTGGTTGCGACGCACCAGACCTCATCGACGCCTTTGGCTTTTAACGCATCAAGGTTATTAAGATAACTGGGGACGTGCTCGGCGGAACAGGTTGGTGTATAGGCACCGGGAACGGCAAAGATGGCAATTTTTTTGCCAGCGGTTGCAGCCTGTACATCAACGTCATTGGGGCCAAGGGGACACGCATCACCAAATTCGGTTGATTCCGCGAGTGTTCCTGCCGGGATAGGGTCGCCAACTTTAATTGTCATAGGGAAATGTCTCCTGCAAAATGAATGTCGAGGGTATCTGTGGGATATAGCCCTGAATGGGATCCGTGCAATAGGGCGACATTCATTTTGCCGAAACTTTAATTGAGCGAGGCGACTTGCTGGGGTTCATCATTATAAAAAATGTGGCGACCGAATTTGGCACTGCGATTTAACTTATCCGCCCAAACGGGCTTCACATAATCGGCATGATACCACAGGGCATTATGGGTCGGGTCACTGTAGATACCGGCAAGGTAGAGGCGCGCTAATTGCTGGGCACTGCGCCAGGCGATTTCTTCATGTGGTGTATCGCGCTTGCCATCGCACCACCAGGAAAACTGGCAGCGGTGAAGGCGGTAGCTCCGGCGTTGTTGAACAACATCGCAGATGGTATCGGGAAATTTTGTATGAGCAACCCGGTTCATTGTGACACCGGCAACAGCCAATTGACCCTCCAAGGGTTCGGAACGGGCTTCCCAATAGATGTTGAGTGCAAGACAGCGCATTTCTTCTTTCTCAACCAAAAGACGGTGAGAGGTAATGCTGTTGTATTGTCGTGCGAATTCAGCAGGAGAGGGGGGAATATATGTGGATTTCTCCACTTTCTTGAGGGTGTGTTCCTGCAAGGGGATAAACCCGGTTACGCCAAAAAAGAGAGCCAGGCTGACAAAACTTATAGTTAACAATCGCCTCAAAGATTTGGGCAAATACGAATTGTGCGTACGCATGTTTCAATCCAATAAAGTTCAAAACGGGTCCGACAATTCGGCGGCTATATCTTGGATAACCGCTTCTCGTTAAGTCTTCGAGTTGCTCCCTGGCAACCGTGGGGGGTCGGACTTAAACATCACTTTGTCCCTGCAAAGTGCGCCCCCGATATATGAACAACTGCATATGAAGTCAAGTCGGTTGTGCGTTGCAAAAATAGCACAGTTTAATGCAATGTATTTAAATGACTTTTTTGCTATCACTTGACTTGTCAATATGAAAGTTGCCATAAGGCTTTATGACAAATCTGTTTAAATATGTGCCACCACAAGGCGAGATTCCAATACTATATGTGGATGAACACATTGTGGTTTTGAATAAACCTAGTGGTTTGTTGTCTGTGCCGGGGCGTGATCCTGCTCATCAAGACAGCTTGCAAACCCGTGTTCAGGAACGTTTTAAACAAGCCTCGACGGTGCATCGTCTGGATATGGATACCTCCGGCATTGTTATTATGGCACTGCACAAAGAGGCGCATCGTCACCTGTCTCGGCAATTTGAAAACAAGTGCTGTACAAAAACATATGTGTGCTTGGTTGAAGGTCGTGTGGAAGCGGAATGCGGCAGTGTGGATTTACCTTTACGATGTGACTGGCCGAACCGTCCCCTGCAAATTGTAGATCATGAACTGGGGAAAAAAGCCCTGACAAATTGGAAGGTACTGGAACGATTGTCGGACCGCACACGTTTGGAACTAAACCCGGTGACAGGTCGGTCTCATCAATTGCGCGTTCATTGCCTGTCTATGGGGCACCCGATTTTAGGCGATCGTTTTTATGCAGATGAACAGGTAATCACCAAAGAAAAACGCCTGTGTTTGCATGCACAGGCGCTTAAAATATTTCATCCGGTTTCCGATGATGAACTATTTATTGAGTGCCCATCGGAATTTTAGACTTAGAGAGCTCGGTTTTTCTATTGTGTGCCGTGTTCTACGTTGCTGACCAGTTGAGAGGTCTTGTTACGCAGGGCATCAATTAATCCGTTAACTTCGCCCCCGTTGCGCTTGATCACTGATGCAAACTCAGAACGCTGGGCTTGACTCATACTGACACCGGCAATGAGAACATCAACGACCTTAAGGGCACCGTCTTTATTTTGTTTTACTCGCCAATCAACAAGAATCGGTTCCGATGTTTGCGGGCGTTGGATTTCAGAACGTACAATCGCGTCTTTGTCGTTGCGCGTAACGGACTGAACGACCTTCAATGTAATCTCATCACCTGCATAATCTTTAAACCGGCTGGAATATGTTGCGATGATGAAGTCCTCAAACAGCTTGAGATATTCTTCTTTCTCTTCTGGTTTGGCTTTACGCCAGTAACGACCTAAAACCCATTTGCCAATGGCGCGGACGTCGAAACCATCATTGAGGATAGATCGAAATTCCTGCTGTAAGACAGCTTCATCTTGAGTGGTGCGAACAGAGGTTACTGCCTTGTCGGCCATTGCCTGGATGAAACCTTCGGCCTCTTTTCCAAAATCCTTGGCCATTGCACAGGTCGCAGAAAAGACAATGACACCAGTGACGAACAGCGCAGTAAGTGCACGGCGGGTCAGTAACATATCGATTATCCCTTAACGAGCTTCTGTAATTTCTTCGTCACCCGGTGCTGGTGCGTTGAAATCAAATGAAAGACTTGGTGCCGGAGTCGCTTTCGGGTCTTCATTATTCATGATCTCAGCATTTCGGCGCTGTAAGTAGAAGCTACGCATAGCGCTGTACGGGTCCAATGAGTTACGTTTGATATCTTCGATCGCGTCATAATAATGTGCGCGTGTATCGACGGCACCAAGAACGGCACGTGTCAGGGGGATACCTTCACGATCTGTATTGCGTGCCCACATATTTACCGGATCAGTAAAGTAATCAACAACGCGACCGACAACATCACGCGGGTTTGATGGACCAAAAACGGGTAAAACAATGTAAGGACCGCCCTCAAAGCCCCAAGTGCCAAGGGTCTGCCCAAAATCTTCACTGTGTTTTTTGTAACCCATATCAGTGGCGGGATCACCAAAACCCAGAACGCCAACAGTTGAGTTAATGGCAAAACGGCTGACCGTTGTCCCCGCACGATCTGTTTCCCCTTGCAAAAGGTCGTTTAAGAGGATGACCGGAGTGCTGAGGTTGGCAAGCATGTTATGGATGCCTTCCTGAATAGGAGGCGGAAGCATTGCACGATAAAGGCTTGCTGCGGGGCGCAGGAACCATACATCAAGAAGTTCGTTAAAGCTGTAAACAACGCGGTTGACCCCTTCGATCGGGTCATTTGCTTCATCTACAGGTTGAGGGTTGGCGGCGCAACCGGACAACAGGACGACGATGGCGGCGATTCCACTAAATTTTTTTATTAGATTTTTCTGCGTCACTGGCTTGGTCATGTAAAACACCGGTTTTCTTTTGCTATCCCCTAAATATTAAATATCAAGCAGTTAGAAGAAGTGTGCTTGTTGATTTAATATTTAAACTAATCTTTTTTGGAAGAACGGCGTTTAAAATAAGCGCATGTAATTCCAATCATTGAATTAACATAGGGTAACGCAAAATACCAGTACTGGAAATGGTTAAAAAACCATCAATCCCCCCGCACTGTCACATTTTTACAACAGGGTGTAATTTTACACTTGCAACAATATAAAGATATCTTTATATCTTGAATGAAGTTGCTGTTTTAAAGGGGCGCATATGGATCAGATTTTAAATGCATTGAAAGCTTTGGGTGAACCGACCCGAATGCGCGTAATCGCATTGTGTGCGCAAGGGGATTTAACAGTCTCTGAACTGGTTCATATTCTCGGGCAGAGTCAGCCAAGAGTGTCGCGCCATTTAAAGCTGCTATGTGAGGCTGGCTTGTTGCAGCGTTTGCGTGAAGGCAGTTGGGTTTTTCATCGATTGGCGACAGAATCGGATGACACGCCTTTTGTTAAAAAATTGGTGGATTTAATACCACAAGAAGATGAGATTTTATTACGAGATCGTGAACGTTTACAGGAAGTCAAACGCGAACGGGCTGAAAAGGCATCGCAGTATTTTAGCCGTAACGCGATGAGGTGGGCGGAAATTCGTGCCCTTCATGTCGATGACGGTGAGGTCGAGAATGCTTTGCTCAAATTGGCAGAACCAAAAGGGAATGAAGACTTTCTCGATATCGGAACAGGAACAGGTCAGATCTTGCAAGTTTTTGGTCATCATGTCCGCCAAGGATGGGGAATCGATTTGTCATCCGATATGTTATCGATTGCGCGTGCCAATCTGGAGGCCAACGGCAACCATAATTGCGCGGTCCGTCAAGGTGATATGTATCAAGTGCCCTTTAGTGCGGAAAGTTTTGATCTCATCACAATCCATCAGGTTTTGCACTATGCCGATGAGCCGGTCCGTGCAGTGGCTGAGGCAGCACGTGTTTTAAGGCAGGGTGGCAAACTGACAATTGCAGATTTTGCCCCGCATGAAGAAGAGACCTTGCGTGTGGACCATCAACACCGCCGTCTGGGGTTTTCTGATAAAGAATTGACGGATATTTGTCGGGAATGCGGTCTGGAAATAAAACAAGTCCAGCATTTGCCCGGCGACCCTTTAACAGTGACCCTTTGGGTTGCAGAAAAATTGTGACGACACCTGAATTCAGGTAATGGAGTATAATAAAGTGAGCATCACAGAAGAAAAACAAGCTGTCCTGCGTGGCCTGCCCGTCGCAGCACCACTGCCCAATGATGTCAGTGTATCGTTTGAATTTTTCCCACCCAAAACGGAAAAAATGGAAGAAACCTTATGGGCTTCTTTAAAACGTTTGGAACCGTTGGACCCTAAATTTGTTTCTGTTACCTATGGTGCAGGTGGAACAACGCGTGAGCGGACACACAATACGGTGGTTTCCATTCAAAAAGACACCACAATGGCAGCGGCCGCTCATTTAACCTGTGTCGGGTCGTCAAAGACTGAAATTGACGAAATTGCTGATCGGTATTGGGAAGAAGGCATTCGTCATATCGTTGCATTGCGCGGTGATCCGGCAGAAGGCGATACGGCCTATCAACCGCACCCCGATGGTTATGCTTATGCGGTTGATCTGGTGGAAGGTTTGAAAAAACGTCACGATTTTGAAATCAGTGTGGCCGGATATCCTGAAACACACCCGGATGCCCCCAGTGCCCAGTTCGATATTGATTATCTGAAAAAGAAAGTCGATGCCGGTGCCAACCGCGTCATCACACAATATTTTTTCGAAGCGGAAACCTTTTTGCGTTATCGTGACAAGGCGGCTGCTGCGGGTGTGAATGTGCCGATCGTGCCGGGGATTCTGCCGGTTACAAACTTTAAACAAGTTTTGAAATTTTCGGACGCCTGCAACACGCGTGTCCCGGACTGGATGGCGGACCTGTTTACCGGACTGGACGAAGAACCGGAAACCCGCAAACTTGTTGCGGCAACGGTGGCTTCTGAATTATGCCGTGTGCTGCATGCCAACGGCGTGAAAGATTTTCATTTTTATACTCTCAATCGTGCAGACCTGACTTATGCATTCTGCCATGTTCTTGGCGTTCGCCCGAAAGGAAACAAATAATGACAACACGTAAAGACCGTTTGGCTTATCTGGAAGCCGAGTCGAAAAAACGCATTATCATTCTTGACGGTGCGATGGGGACAATGATCCAGCGTTATGGTTTGGTGGAATCTGATTATCGAGGCGAGCGTTTTGCCGATTGGAAACAGGATATTAAGGGAAATAATGACCTGTTGTCCCTGACCAAGCCGGACGTAATCAAAGAAATTCATATCCAGTACCTTGAAGCCGGGGCTGATATCTTGGGGACGAATACATTTTCATCGACAACGATTGCCCAAGCAGATTATGCGATGGAAGACCTGGCTTATGAAATGAATGTGGAAAGTGCGAGAATTGCGCGCGAAGCCGCCGATGAAATGACGCTGAAAACACCGGAGCGTCCGCGTCTTGTTGCCGGCGCGATGGGGCCGACCAACCGGACGTGTTCTATCAGTCCGGATGTGAACGATCCGGGATATCGCAATGTGACGTTTGATGCCTTGCGCGTGGCTTATAAATCAGCGGCGAAAGGTTTGCTTGAAGGCGGGGCAGACGTTTTGATCGTGGAAACGATCTTTGATACCTTGAACGCCAAGGCGGCCTTGTTTGCCATTGAAGAACTGTTTGATGAACAGGGTTGGAAAGTTCCCGTGATGATTTCCGGGACATTGACGGATGCATCTGGGCGCACCCTGTCCGGTCAAACAGCAGAAGCGTTCTGGAATTCTGTGCGCCATGTCAACCCGTTCTCCGTTGGCTTGAACTGTGCGTTGGGGGCTGATTTGATGCGCCCGCATATTGCGGACCTGTCCCATATTGCCAATGTGCGTGTGTCAACCTATCCGAACGCAGGCCTGCCCAACGAGATGGGCGGTTATGACGAAACACCTGAAGATATGGGCAAGGCGTTGAGAGAGTGGGCAGAAAGCGGTCTGATTAATATCGTCGGCGGTTGCTGCGGAACATCACCGGATCATATTAAAATCATTGCCGATGCGGTTGCGGGAATTGCACCGCGTAAATTGCCGGAACTGGAAATAAAAATGCGCTTGTCCGGTCTTGAACCGTTCAATATCGCGTCTTGATGTGCAACCGATAGATAGAAAACAGAGATTAAAGTTATGACAACTCAACAAGCGACTTTTATCAATATCGGGGAACGTACAAACGTCGCCGGTTCGGCCAAATTCAAGCGACTGATTATTGAAGAACAATATGACGAAGCGTTGAGCGTTGCCCTGCAACAGGTGGAAAATGGCGCAAACATCATTGATATCAATATGGATGATGCCATGTTGGATTCAGAAAAAGCGATGGTGCGTTTTTTAAACCTGATTGCGGCAGAACCGGACATTGCCCGTGTACCTGTTATGATCGACAGTTCCAAATGGTCTGTGATCGAAGCAGGCCTGCAATGTGTGCAAGGCAAGGCGGTTGTGAACTCGATCAGTCTTAAAGAAGGCAAAGAGCAATTCGTTGCCCAAGCGACAAAGATCAAGCGATATGGCGCAGCTGTCGTTGTGATGGCCTTTGATGAAAAAGGCCAGGCCGACACCAAGGAACGCAAAATAGAGATTTGCAAAAACTCCTACGATATTCTGGTCAATGAAGTTGGTTTTCCGCCGGAAGATATTATTTTTGATCCGAATATTTTTGCCGTTGCAACCGGGATTGAAGAACATAACAATTATGCTGTGGACTTTATCGAGGCAACGCGTGTTATCCGCCAAGAATGTCCGCATTGCCATATTTCCGGTGGCTTGTCCAACGTGTCGTTCTCGTTCCGGGGTAATAATCCGGTGCGCGAAGCCATGCATTCAGTCTTTTTATATTATGCGGTTCAGGCCGGTATGGATATGGGGATCGTCAACCCGGCCCAGTTGGAAGTTTATGACGAAATCCCGGCAGAACTGCGGGAACGCGTTGAAGATGTGATCTTGAACCGCCGTGAGGATGCCACTGACCGTTTGTTGGAAATCGCTGACAAATATAAAGAAAAAGGTGGATCAAAGGCCGCAACGATTGATTTGTCATGGCGCGAAAAACCGGTGACAGAACGTTTGTCTTTTGCACTGGTGAAAGGGATTGACCAGTTCATCGTGGAAGATACCGAAGAAGCGCGCCAAATGTTTGATCGTCCGATTGAGGTTATCGAAGGACCGTTGATGGACGGGATGAACGTGGTCGGTGATTTGTTTGGCGCAGGTAAAATGTTCCTGCCCCAAGTTGTCAAATCTGCCCGTGTAATGAAAAAGGCTGTGGCTTACTTGATGCCCTTTATCGAAGAAGGCAAAGAAGCCGGTTCTGAAAGTGCAGGCAAGGTGTTGTTGGCCACAGTGAAAGGCGATGTCCACGATATTGGTAAAAATATCGTGGGGGTGGTTTTACAGTGTAATAACTTTGAAGTGATTGATCTGGGCGTTATGGTCCCGACTGAAACGATCTTGCAGGCCGCCAATGAAAACAAGGTAGATATTATCGGTTTGTCCGGTCTGATTACGCCGTCACTGGAAGAAATGGTCAACGTCGCCAGCGAGATGAAGCGACTAAATATGAATATTCCGCTTCTGGTCGGGGGGGCAACCACATCCAAGGTTCACACGGCGGTGAAAATTGATCCTGCCTATGAACAGCCGACGGTGCATGTTTTGGATGCATCGCGTGCTGTGGGGGTTTGTTCTAATCTGTTGTCTGAGAGCAAACGCGATGCATTTGTGGCAGGGATCAATGCAGATTATGAGAAAACTCGTGTGGCGCGTGCCAAAAAGCAGAACAAAGGTAACCGCATGAGTCTGGAAGAAGCCCGTGCGGCAAAACATCCGATTGACTGGTCTGCTTTTCAGGCGGTGAAACCCTCTTTCCTTGGGACCAAGACGTTTGATGATTATCCGCTGGATGATCTTGTCGAACGGATCGATTGGACACCGTTCTTCCGTACATGGGAACTGGCGGGGACGTACCCCAAAATCCTACAAGACGAAACCGTTGGAGAAACCGCGCGCAATTTGTTTAAAGATGCGCAAGATATGTTGACAAAGATTGTCGAAGAAAAATGGCTGACAGCAAAAGCGGTCATTGGTTTTTGGCCGGCAAACTCAACAGCGGATGACAGTATTTGCCTGTTCAAGGATGAAGAACGCAAAGATGAGTTGGCACGTTTCCATATGGTGCGCCAACAAATTCCGAAAGCAGAAGGTCGTTTTGATCATTGCCTTGCCGATTATATTGCCCCGACGGGGGATGATTATATGGGCGGGTTTGCCGTGACAACCGGGCATGGTATTGAAACGAAACTGGCGGAATTTGAAGCGGCACACGACGATTACAACAGCATCTTGTTAAAAGCCTTGGCAGACCGTCTGGCAGAAGCGTTTGCCGAGCGGATGCATGAACGTGTGCGCAAAGAATTCTGGGGATATGCAGCCGATGAAAATCTGGACAATGACGCCCTGATTAAAGAAAGCTATCAAGGTATTCGTCCCGCACCAGGTTATCCTGCTTGCCCGGAACATTCCGAAAAAGAAACCCTGTTTGATTTGTTGGATGCGACACAACAAGCCGGGATTGAGTTGACACACGGATACGCCATGACACCGACGGCAGCGGTCAGTGGGTTCTATTTTGCCCACTCGGAAGCCAAATATTTTGGTGTTGGTCGTGTGGAAAAAGATCAAGCAGAAGATTACGCCCGTCGCAAAGGAATTTCCTTAAACGAGGCTGAAAAACTTCTATCTCCTGTTTTGGGATATGATCGCTGATTGATCGAATAACGAAATATCTGTTGAGAAGGAGCCTCCGTTTACGCGGGGGCTTTTTCTTTTTGGATATGGGGGTGACGGTCAATTTTTAATAACCGGTCAAATGGTGTTGCGGAAAAGCCGGTTGCCCATTTGAAGCCGATAAGTGAGGACGAAGGGTAGAGTAATTTGTCTTCACGGGCCAGTTGATTGAACCTGTCGCGCAAATCGTTGAGTTCTTTTTGCAGAAGAGCAGCTGTTTCAGGACGCATAGTGCGTGAGATCGAAATAAAGGTCGTATCGTCCCGCGTAGCGCGTTCCATAACCCATTTTAAGAAGGCCATATTTGTTTTTTTGATTTGTGAGAATAAGGGACCGTTGGGATGCCATGTCAATGGACGTGCAATTTTCAGGCGAACTTCGTTGTTCGGCAAGATTTCCAAAATACCAAGTTTTTCTAAATCCCGTGCATATAAGAAAATGGATGAAAACCCTACATCGTAATGTGTCGCGATTTCTGAAAGGGTAAGTCCTTCGTTTAAGTGAATGAGAACAGCAAAGAGAGAACCGTTTTCCCCGAGAACGCGCTCGACCTCTAAAGGCATGGGGTGACTTGGGAGTTCTTGTCGTGGATCGTTTTTAAGAATATCGTCTAATGAAATATTCATAATCCGACAAATATCCAGAAGACGACTTATTTTGCAGTCCTTCTCTTGAAAAAGGCGTTTGATTGTAGGTTCGGATAGATCAAGGGCATCCCCCAGGTCTTTGTAGGTTAAGCCCCGCGCTTTTAAGGCAACGCGCAATTTTTCAAAAACAAGGCCTCGATTGAGTGTTTGCATCAATTTTCCTGACGATGATCTAAAAAAAGCCAATAAGGTATCGTTTATTAATACTTTGTATAACGTTCAGGACGTGAAGGATAATAATAAATAAATTTTCGCCAGTTTAAATGATTGGAGTTTTAAAAAATGAAACAATCCTTTTTGTTCCACGTTGGTTTTGCGGTGTCTTTTTTTGTAACAGGTGTGTTTAACGTTCAGGCAGCCGAGGTGGAATGGTCCGCAGATGGATTTGATCAACCTGAATCTGTTTATTTTGACAGTACCCATCAACAGATTTTTGTCAGCAATATCAATGGACAACCGAATGAAAAAAACAATAAAGGGTATATTGCCCTTTTGTCCCCAGATGGGAAAATTCAGAATAAACACTGGGTCAGTGGTATGGATGCGCCTAAGGGAATGACGGTTGTTGGCAACTATTTGTTTGTCAGCGATATACAGAGAATTCATAAAATTGATATTGAACAGGCGAAAATCGTTAAAACCTATAAGGCTCCGCAAGCGATTTTTCTGAATGATATCAGTGCATCGACGCAGGGTGATGTTTATATCAGCGATATGTTGGACAAAACGATTTATAAACTGGCTGATGATGAGTTGAGCTTGTGGTTGAAATCTAACAAGATTGCACATCCCAATGGCTTGGAAGTTGAGGGGGAGACCCTGTATGTCGGCACATGGGGAGAAGGGATTAATGATGATTTCACCACCCAAAAGGCGGGCTCTCTTATAACGGTTGATTTGAAGAGCCAGAAAATTATGCCGCTCAGTGGTGGGGCGCAGTTGGGGAATTTGGATGGTGTGGTGCGTCTAAATGGGCAGACAATCGTCAATGATTGGATCACTGGTCAGATGTATCGTGTGACACCACAAGGACAGGCGCATCAAATTGGTGTCTTTCACAAAGGGCTAGCGGATATTTCCTCTGAAGGTCGTCTGATTTTTATGCCTTATATGTTTGATGGTCGTGTAGATGCAGTGCTGTATTCCTCACTAAAAGCGCAATAAGGCAAGCCTTACCCGCAACGATCGGCAGATAATCCGGGGAAGTCTTTGCCTGAAAAACGGCAGCGATTGGCCCCGGTGCGTTTGCCGATGGCGCGGCAGAAATCCAGTTGGCTGGGTTTCTTGAGTTGAATGCCGTTGATCTTATTTTGATCATCAAAGGCAAAATCAATTTGCCACAGGTTGGGATCATTTTCCAGTTGGGCGAGGGTGGCGCGGTGATATCCGCGTTGTCCTTGTCCCTGACTGTAACAGCCATAGGCCTGCACAGGTAACATCATTAAATATTCAGCAGCATTGGCTTTATCCAAGGCTGGGGCAATGACATCCTGTGTATTGCTGACAAGCTGGTCGGGTTCGGTTGAAAAAAGAAGGCGGGCTTCATCACGTACCAAGACTTTATCCGTCATCATATCGGCAATCTGATCAAGTGCACTGTCCTTTGTGTTTTTGACCAAACGGGCCACATGGGACAGGGAGCGGTTCATCTGTGTGAGAGTTTGGCTGCTGGGGCGTGTCGATTGGATTTGTGGCAGTGTTCGCCCCATGTTTGTGAGCAAGGTGTTGATATCTTCGCCGCTGCATTGTGTATTATAGTCTATATCCGTTGCGAATAAGGCATGAGATTGCATCATCCCCCACAAGACAATTGCGCTGTCTTTTAAGGATAGGCCTAAACGTTCCTGCAAGGCACCGTTAATCGCATCACAGCTGGGGCGCAAGGCGTCACCGGGGACACTCCAAAAACTGTTTTCCAGATCACCCAATGCCTGACGGGCCGTTTGCCCGGCGATGGCGTAGGTCATAAGGTCGTTATAGGAAGGTAACTGATTTTCGTGTTGGCTGAGAAGGCTTTCTTTGCCTTCAATGGCTAAGGTTGTTGTGAAAGTGACCTCTCCGGCTTTTGACATAAAGCTGAAAGCGCTGGCGTAATTTTCCAGATAGGAAATGTCTGTTTTGGTGAGAGCTTTCAGGGATGCTTCTTCAACGAGGGCAATGCGTTGGGCAAATGCATCGGGAAGCGCGGACAGAACATGGGCTTGTTCTTTGGAATAAACGGTATGTTGCGAAAGATAGCTATCAAGTTGTTTTTGGGCATCCTGCGCCAGATCTTTCAGCTTATCTTTGAGGAGAACAATTTCCAACGTGGCGTCTAGCGGAGCACGTTGTTCCACAAAATAGGGGGTGATCGGCCCTTGTGCAGCAAAAGTTTGCTGCCAAGATGTTTGTTTTTTTTCAAATATGTACAGCGGCACATCCGGCATGGTCAGGTCGGGGCCATTATGTAATGTTGCAAGGATGATAACGGTTTGTGTTTTGTCGGATGTAATCGGTTTTAGAAAACGGTCTGGTTGTGCCGGGGTTGTGTCTGCTTGTGCGACAATACGCAGATAATCAGTTTGAACGGGTAGGGGGGCGGCTTCTACATCAGCACTCAGGATTCGTTCCTGTGCGATCTTTTGTGCTTTTTGTAAGTCAAATACGACTTCGGGCGGCGGCGGTGTTTTCTTTTTTGCCTCTTCCTTACATCCTGCCAAGGATAAAATGGCAACTCCGATCAAGCATACAGTTGTGATGAGTTTTTTATCCATTTAACGACCCCTTGCTCCCTGATATAAACTGCGATAACCAATGCAATAAGGTCGACAGCCTAGCACGACTTTGTACGACTGTTTAGAGGGGAGATGAAAATGAATGATATTTTACAACGACAAACACGGGTGCAGGCGCAGTGGATTGATTACAACGGACACATGAATGTTGCCTATTATGTGCTGGTTTTCGACCATTCAACGGATGCGCTTCTTGAAACATTAGAGTTGGGAGAAGCATATCGCCAAAGCGAAAATAAATCATTTTTTGTGGTGGAATCTCATGTCACTTATGAAAATGAGGTGAAAAAAGATGATTTGTTGGTGGTCAAATCAAAGCTGTTGGGGTATGACACGAAGCGCCTGCAAATTTTTCACGAAATGTTTCTGGGGGAAACAGGTGAAAAATGCGCCACCAATGAAATTATGGTGCTGCATGTGGATATGGAGACACGCAAAACAACCGAGATTGCGGAGCGTTTCAAACCTCATCTACAGGCAGGTGTCGATGGGTCGCTTGCAAATGGGTTTCCCGATAATTGCGGACGTGCCATCACAAAGCTGCTGAAGAAATGATAAGTGGCCGGGGGAATTTTTCTTTCGACATCGAGGAAAGATCACTATACTAAAGTATAGGATTTCCATCGGCCGTGACGGAGAATAGACGTTGGAATATACGGAAAATACAGACCAGGCGCTAGGCTTTGCAAAACAAGCTTTAGACAAGATGAATGAAATTGGCGTGCCCGCAAATCCGCACAATTTTACGATCTGGTTTCATTATTTCAGCGGTACCTATCCGGACCTGAAACGCACGCTTGATATTTTGTTGGGAAACCAGCAGGCGTTTACAGAAACACGCAATTCTGAAATTTTCCAAAAGTTTTTTACTTTGGATCAGGAAAGCGCGACGCTGCATGACGCGACAACGCGTATGGAAAGCGAGTTGGCACGTGTGATGTCTACGCTGGACGGTGCAGATGAAGACTTGTCGGGTTTGAATGTGTCTTTACGTGACTTCTCTGACCAGATTGCCAAAACAGACGATAAGTCGGAAATATTGGCGCTGACGACAAAAATGAACGCGCATGTCACGCAAGTTCTGGAAGGACGTTCCGCTGTTGAGGACGAGTTGAAAAACTCTCTGCGTGAAATCAGCGAACTTAAAGACGACCTTGAACGTATGCGCCGGGAAGCTTTGACCGATGGTTTGACCGGGATTGCAAACCGAAAACTGTTTGATCTGGAACTTCGCAAATCATCTATGAATGCGATGGCGAATGGCGAAGAACTGGCTTTGTTGATGTTGGATGTGGATCACTTTGACCGTTTTAATGAACATTACGGACATCAAGTTGGCGATCAGGTCTTAAAATTGGTTGCTGTTACCATCAGTGAATGTATTAAGGGGCAAGATACGGCAGCGCGTTACGGTGGGGATGAATTCAGCGTTATTTTACCGCGAACCAATCTTGAAAATGCTAAACGTCTTGCGGAACATATTTGTAAACGTGTGAGCTCCAAAAATGTGGTAAACCGTTCGACGGGGGAGCGACTCGGGAAAATCACCATGTCCGTCGGGGTTGCATTATTTGAATATGGCGAGCCGGTAAGTCAACTCCTGGTTAGGGCTGACCGCACTTTGCAAGAAGCCATGAAAAATGGTTACAATCAGGTGTTGACGCAGATTGATGCAACTAAACTGTCTGGTTAGTTGTTGAATTTATTGAATAATCTTATTTGACCAAAGAGTCAGAAAAGCTTCCTAACATCCTAAAATCAGATTACCTTTACCGTAATTAAGAATGTAACTTGGTGGGGTGGGTGTGATGATTTTAAGTTGTTTGCGTCAAGAGGCAGATGTCGCCCTTTGCATTCAGGGGAATTTTACTTTTTTTGAAAGCCCGGATTTGTCCTCTTTGGCAATTGAGATTGAGCGAGGCGGATTTGATCGTGTGATCATGGATATGAAATCCTGCAATTTAATCGATTCAACGGGCTTGGGTCTGATTATGCAGGTAAACGAGCTTTTAGAAGAAAATAATATAGATTTTGAAATTCAAAATGCAGAAGGCCAAGTTGCGCGTATGATCCATGTGGCAGGTTTTAGCAGTCTGATGTCACCGGATCGCTCAGCTGCCTAAGGCGGCTTTTATTCAAGTTACCACTCATTAACTCTTAATGTGCATGATAGACTAAACCAGCGTAACGTTTGAAAAGGTTTATCGTCAGTGGCACAAGGACGCAACAGGCCCAGTCCGTTTATTTTGTTTACACGCAAGGTGGTCAAGAATGACCAGCTTGTCATGACGCTTTTGGCCGTTGTCGTCGGTGCCTGTGTTGGCTCTCTCGCGATCTTGTTTATTGAAAAAATTGATTTCTTTCAGTCCGTCTTTCTCGGTATCAGCGGGGCATGGATTGCAGACCATATTGCCGCAATGCCACCTTGGAAAGTGATTTTGACCCCGACGCTTGGCGGGCTTCTGGTCGGTTTTATCGTTCACCGATTTATGGATAATGGCAGAACCAAAGGGCCGGCAGATGTGATTGCAGCCTGTGAAGTCGGCGGGGCGCAAATGTCCTTGAAAGAAGGACTGTGGGCCGCCTTGAGCAGTGGCTTGTCCATTTCATCGGGTGCTTCCGTTGGACGTGAAGGCCCCGTGGTGCATTTGGGCGGGTCGTTTGCCGCATGGGTTGGGGAAAAACTACAACTTTCGCGCTCTAACGCCCGCATCCTATTGGGTTGTGGTGTCGCTGCGGCAGTGTCGGCCTCGTTTAATGCGCCGATTGCGGGGGCGTTGTTCGCACAAGAAGTCATTTTAAGTCATTATGCATTAAAAGCTTTTGCCCCGGTGGTGATTGCCAGTATTTCCGGAACGGTCATTGCTCATCAGGTTGTGGGTAATGTGACGGCCTTTCAAATTCAAGCTCATCAGTTTGGCTCCTATCTTGAATTTCCTGCGTTTGCGGGCCTTGGGGTTTTAAGTGGCTTGATCGGGATCTTGTTTGTTTGGTCGATCTTGAAAACACAAAAAAAGGTGCAGGCAGTCCCTTTGCCAGCATGGATGCGTCCGGCAATCGGTGGATTTTGTATCGGTGTGATTGCGTTATGGTATCCTGAAGTTCTTGGTGTGGGGTATGAGGCAACGGATAATGCTTTAAAAGGATCTTACGGGTTTGCCTTATTATTAGGTCTTTTTGTTTTTAAGTTTTTAGCAACGGTTTTGTCTTTGGGCTTTGGTTTTGCCGGTGGTGTGTTTAGCCCTTCGTTGGTGATTGGGGCTATGTTGGGGGGCACCTATGGCATGATTGTCGGCGGTCTGTTTCCTGATTTATGGTCGGGGGCAAGTGCTTATTCCCTGATAGGTATGGCCTCAATGGCGGCTGCGGTGTTGGGGGCACCGATTTCCACAACATTAATTGTGTTTGAACTGACCGGAAATTATTCACTTACGATTGGGGTTATGTGTGCCTGTGTTTTAGCAACCTTGGTCAATGATCAATTGCATCGTCAATCCTTCTTTTTAGAGCAGCTCAAAGAACGTGGTATTGATCTGGGCAATACCTTCAGTACGCAAATTTTGAAAGAGTTAAAAGTTTCCGATATTTTGCGTCGTGAAGGCGAATATGTCGGTGTAGATGCGAACCTGAAAGAAGTTCGTAAACGATTTTTACGGGCACCGGGCGGTGTTTTATATGTGATTGCCCATGATCGCAGCCTTTATGGCGCGATTACATGGGAGCAGATGCCCGAAGATGTTTTTGATGCGAACCTGAATGATCTGGTTGTGGCGGCAGACATTGCCGACACACGTCCCCCCGTTATACAAACCGGTGATACGCTGGAGGTCGCTAAAGGGGTTTTGGAAGAAATCAATGTATCGCAAATCGCAGTCGTTTCTCCTGAATTGGGGCGTGCTTATATGGGCTGTATTGATGAACGCGAACTCATGGCGGCCTATAACGCAGCTTTGTTAAGAAAACGAAAGCAGGAACAAGGCGGCTAGTGGGCTTGAAATAAATTCCTGTTCCCTCTTTGTTTCTTTTTCTGTCGGTGCTATAACCGCACTTATGAACGATCCATTTGATTTCAACGATGACTATCTGGAACCCGCGCAACCGGCACCGGTGCAGGGTCCGCCGTCTTATGTCGAAACCTTAAATCCCGAACAACGCATGGCGGTCGAAGAAACCGACGGACCTGTGCTTGTATTGGCGGGTGCCGGTACGGGAAAAACACGCGTGTTGACGACCCGTCTGGCCTATATCATGGATCAAGGTTTGGCCTACGCCGGTGAAATTATGGCGGTGACCTTCACCAACAAGGCGGCGGCGGAGATGAAAGAACGGGTTTCGGCCTTGTTGGGGCGCCCGGTCGAAGGCTGGTGGCTGGGCACGTTTCATGCTCTGGCGGCGCGCATGGTGCGCGCCCATGCCGAAGTTGTCGGGCTGACATCCAATTTCACGATCATTGATACGGACGATCAAATCCGTTTGCTTAAGCAGATTATGGAAGCTGAATTCATTGACGAAAAGAAAAACCCGGCACGTAATTTGATGGGGGTTATTCAGCGCTGGAAAGACCGGGGCCTGACCCCTGAAAAAGTCTCCCCGGGGGAGGGGGCGGCCTATGCCGATGGGGCTGCTGTTCGTATTTATAAAATATATCAGGAACGTCTGCGTCTGAATAATGCGTGTGATTTTGGTGATTTGCTGTTGCATGTTTTGACAATTTTTGCAGAACAGCCGCAAATTCTGGAACAATATCAACGCCGTTTTCGTTACGTTTTGGTGGACGAATATCAAGACACCAACGTATCGCAATATCTTTGGCTGCGGTTGCTGGCAAAACAACATCGAAATATCTGTTGTGTCGGTGACGATGATCAATCGATCTATTCCTGGCGGGGGGCAGAGGTTGCCAACATCCTGAAATTTGAAAAAGATTTTCCCGGTGCCAAGGTTATTCGACTGGAACGCAATTATCGGTCAACCGAGCATATTTTGGGGGCAGCTTCCGGGCTGATTTCCTATAACGAGGACCGTTTGGGAAAAACCTTGCAACCACAAAGTAAGGACGAAGCAATTAAGGTGCGGGTGGAAAGCCTGTGGGATGGCGAAAGCGAAGCCCGTTTTGTTGGCGATGAAATCGAAGCCTTGCAAGCCAAGGGTGAAAGCCTGAATGAAATGGCGATTTTGGTGCGTGCCGGTTTTCAGACCCGCGAATTTGAAGAACGCATGATCACGCTCGGCCTGCCTTATAAGGTTGTCGGTGGTTTGCGTTTTTATGAGCGTGAAGAAATCCGCGATGCCATTGCGTATTTACGGGTGGTCAATCAACCGAATGACAGTTTGGCCTTGGAACGCATTATCAATAAGCCGTCGCGTGGGTTTGGACCAAAAACCAAAGGACTGCAAACGCTGCTGGAATATGCCCGCAAAAGCCAGATATCGCTTTATAGTGCGGCAATGACATTGGTGGATACCGATGAATTATCGCCGAAGGCGCGGACTTCGTTGCGTGATTTGCTGGCCCAGTTTGAATTGTGGCGATCCTTGAAAGACGGACTGGATGTGGACGATCTGGTTGGGCAAATTCTGGACGAGTCCGGTTATATGGACTGGCGTATTGCGGAAACCAAAAAACAAAAAGATATGAAGGCACAAGGCCGGGTCGATAACTTGAAAGAACTGGTGTCGGGCCTGAAGGAATTTGAAAACCTGAATGAGTTTCTGGAACATGTTTCCCTAGTGATGGAGGTTCAGGACAGGGCCGATGATGCCAAGGTGACCATTATGACCTTGCATGCTGCCAAGGGATTGGAATTTGATAATGTGTTCCTGCCGGGTTGGGAAGAAGGCACCTTCCCCAATCAACGGGCACTCGATGAGTCTGGCAACAGCGCGCTGGAAGAAGAACGCCGTTTGGGTTATGTCGGGATTACGCGGGCGCGCAAACGATCCATCATTTCTTATGCGCTGCGTCGTCGGGTGTTTGGGCAATATAACGATATGCTTCCGTCCCGTTTTGTGTCGGAATTACCCGAACCGCATATTGAAACAGGCGGAGAAACCGGGACACCCAGTGGTGATTATGGCGGTGGGAATTATGGATATTCTAAATTTGGCGGCAGTCCGCAACGTTTTACCTATCGTGGGAAATCAGAAAATCGCCCGGAAAAACTGGTGACGATTGATGCTTTTGATGTCACCGTCTCAGATGTACCCGATGGCGGATTTCGCAAAGGCGATCATGTGCGACATGGAAAATTCGGTTCAGGGGTTGTGCTGAATGTGGATGGGAATAAATTAGATATTGCCTTCGCCAGTGGCGGACGGAAAAAAGTGATTGATAGTTTTGTGGAGAAAATCTAATGCGCCGTTATGGGCTATGTGTGTTGAGTGCACTGGTTTTTGGGGCATTTTCTCCTGATCATGTCCATGCGGATATGTTGGATGACTGGGATGGCTGGACGTTCAACATGACGTTGGAAAACGATATGTTCGGTTCGGATACCGATCGTCATTACACCCACGGGACGCGTTTTTCACTGGCGGCACCGGAAGGTGAAGTTGCCGATTGGTTGCGTGACGCGGCAGGATATTTTCCTTTCTTTTCCGATGAAGGAACACTGCGTGCCAGTTATGCCCTTGGGCAAAATATGTATTCACCGGCAGATATTACCCTGACAGACCCTGCCGACATGGATCGCCCCTATGGCGGTTGGCTTTATGGGAGTTTCGGCCTTGTTTCCGACATGGAAGAACGGGTCGATACATTTGAACTTACGCTAGGGATGGTCGGTCCGGCATCATTGGCTGAACCCACACAAAAATTTGTTCACCGTGTTGTCGGTAGTCCCCAGCCGATGGGCTGGGATCATCAGTTGAAAAATGAACCTGGCCTTGTGGTCACTTACGAGCGCAAATGGCGCCGTTTTATGAGCGTGGAAACCGGGGTGTTTGATCTGGATCTGGATACCACCCCCTATGCTGGTGTTTCCCTCGGCAATATCTTCACCCATGCAGAAGCCGGAACCGTTTTTCGGTTTGGGCAAGATCTAGAAAAAGACCGGGGTGGACCGCCACGCATTCGCCCCAGTTTACCGGGAAGTGATTATTATACGTCAACGGACGATTTTGTCTGGTATCTGTTTGCCGGGGGTGGGGCACGTGCGGTTGCGCGTAATATCTTTTTAGACGGCAATACATTGGCCGATTCCTATAGTGTGGATAAAAAACCGTTTGTTTTTGATGTTCAGGCAGGCCTTGCCATGCGTTATCACGATGTCCGGGTGGCTTTTACACAGATTATCCGCACGAAAGAATTTAAAAAACAACAGTCGCCGGATCGGTACGGCGCAATAACCGTATCTTATCAGTTTTAGGTAGACCTCTATCGAAACAAAGATGGCATTTGTGTTGTTATATGCTATGAGAGGCGGAGATATTCAGCCTTGATTAAGTGGAAATGCATATGACGAATACATTGTGGCGTGTTGATCTGGAAGTTAACCCTGAGCTGGCGGATGCTTACGAATTCGCACTGGAAGCTTTTTGTGGTGCCGTCACCCAATATCTGGATGATGATGAACTGGCCCAGCGTATTGAAGCCTATGCAGAAGAACAACCGGATGAAACAGCCTTGAAAGCGGCCATTACCGCTGTGGCTGAACGATCCGGTGTATCTGCACCAACCGTAACGATTACGGCTATTGAAAATAAAGATTGGCTGGCTGAATATGCCCGCAATTATCCGCCCCTTCAAATTGGGCGCTATTTTATTTACGGTTCACATTTTGACGGCAAATTACCTGCGGGGAAAATCGCCCTGAAAGTTGAAGCTGCCACCGCTTTTGGCACGGGGGAACATGCCTCTACGAACGGGTGCTTACAGGCCTTGGACCGATTGTCACGGCGTTATAATTTTAAACGCCCACTGGATATGGGCTGTGGTTCGGCCATTTTGGCAATGGCGATTGCAAAAACGTGGGGGGCATCGGTTGTTGCTAGTGATATTGATGCACAATCAGTTGATGTCGCGCGTTATAATGCGGAAGTAAATGGTGTGGGTGGTTCTGTGCTTGCGCTATGTGCCAATGGATATAACTCCCCATCTGTGACGCGTAATGGGCCTTATGATCTCATTATGGCCAATATTTTGGCGCGACCATTGTCGGCAATGGCAAAAGAACTTGCGAAGAACTTGAAGCCGGGCGGCTTTGCGGTACTGGCAGGGTTTTTGGATCGGGATGCAAACTGGGTGTTTGCCGCACATCGCTGTCATGGCCTGCGTCTGGTTGAACGCATTAAAGTCAATGGCTGGCAAACACTCGTTTTGCGCAAAAAATAATTAAGCCGCTTTTAAGGCCGACAGGAAGCTTTCGACCTCGGCTTTTAATCGATTGGCTTGGGAGGAGACATCTTCGACCGATTGCAGAACCTCGCCTGCAACACTATTGGTACGGGTTGCCGCATTTTCGACCTGTAAAATACTATCTGAAATGACAGCGCTATTTTGTGCAACATCATCCACATTGGCAGAGATATCCTGCGTGGCTTGTGATTGCTGGGTGACGGTATCACGCACATCGCCGGCCTGATGCCCCACACTGGAAATCGTTTCACAAACATCCTGAATGGCAGTGACCGATTGTTGGGTGGTTTCGCGCATGCGGGTGATGTGCTCGGTAATTTCCTGTGTGGCGCGCGCGGTTTGATTGGCAAGATTTTTGACTTCCCCGGCAACAACGGCAAACCCTTTGCCTGCCTCGCCTGCGCGGGCTGCTTCGATTGTGGCGTTTAGGGCCAACAGGTTTGTCTGGGCCGCGATATCTTCAATCATGCTGACGACTTCTCCAATACGGGCAGAGGCTTCAGACATCCAGTTGACAGTTTGAGACGCGTTTTCACCTTTTTCAATTGCAGACTGAATGGCACTGACGGATGATTTTGCATTTTCGCTGATTTGGAAAAAGGACTGAGATAAAGCGCCGGTCGCATTTGCGACATGTTCGACGTTGCTTTGGGTTTGTTGGGATGCATCTGCGGCTGAACGGGTTTGTTCCAGAGTTTGCAAAGCGACATCCTGCATGGATTGTGCGGACCCTTTCATCGTATCGGCAGATCGTGCGGTATCGGCAAGCACGTTGCGGATTGTTGCTTCAAAGTCATGACTGAGTTGGTCGATACGTAACGCACGTTCTTCACGACGTTTTTGTTCCAAATTTCCGGCAGCTTCGAGGCGGAGCCGTTCTTCACTGTTTTCTTTAAAGATGCTCAACGCTTGTGCCATCGAACCGATTTCATCTTGACGGTCTTGACCGGGAATAACCGTGTCGTTGTCCCCTTCAGCCAGTCGGCTCATGGCTTTGGTCATATCTGTAACAGGTGTGACGATGGTTCGAACGGACAGGATAATCATGACAATGGCAACGACAATGGCAAGGATTGCCAAAAGGTAGGCTGTACCTGTCAGGGCACCTGTTGCATTTTGCGCGTTTTTCCCTGCCTGTTCCATTGTTTGACGGGTCAAGGGGACAAGGCCGGTTTTAGGGTCGGTCAGTTGAGACAAAATGCTGCTGGCCAAGGGAATGACGTCGTTGACCAATAATTTACGTGAACGGTTCCAATCTTCGCCGGAACGGATTTTGATCAATTCAGCAAATAAGGGCGTAACCGTGTCTGCAGCCGTATTGAAAGCCTCAAGGTTGGTTTGTTGGTTTTCACTTAGGATATCAAGATTGTTCTTTAGTTCATCCTTTTTGCTTAATGCCCAGCTCCATACCGCTTGATATTGATCAGAATAGTGTTTTTCCCCCGTAAGAAGATAAGCGCGTATTGCACCACTAACGACGGCAAGTCCACCCCGAATATCCCCCATATGAGCCAGCATACGTTTGCGTTCCACGGTGGCGGGGAGGTCGACCTCAGCAATATAGACTTGGGAGATAGAAGACAGCATGGCATCGGTAAGCGGAGTTACTTTATCGTTGAGCAATTGTGTGGCCGGTAAATCTTCGTTGCTATGGGCGACGGTTTCGACCTTGTCCTGTATCTCTTTGAAATGCAGGAGGTCCTTTTTCAGCTTTTGCCATTTTTTCTGATCTTTAAGAAAACTGTCCATATGTTTGATGTCAGAGAGAATCGTTGCCCATAATTGAGCTCGCTGTATTTTAAAGGCTTCATCATGGGTTAAAACCCAACCACGCAGTGTGGCCATGCTGGCATTAATGTTGGATGCGAGTTGTGCGCCGCTAAAGGCGATAGGGGCACTTTTTTCAACGATGTTTTCTACGGCATGATCGACTTGTTTACTCTTAAAGATGGTGACTGACAGGCTTATCAACATGAGGATGGACAAAGTTGCAAAAGCAAAGCTGAGTCGTGTTTTTAAAGATTTTTTGGGTAGGGAAACCATGTGGAGCTCTCTCTAAGATCAAGTAAAAATTGTACAAGTCTTCTCGGAGCTATTTTGAAAGAAAAACGAAGAAAGGCTAATCAAGTACAATCACATTTTCGTGTGTAGCATGGGGTAAAGGAAAAGCTGTTTACAGTCTCAGTTGCATTTTCCGATGGAAACTTTTGATTTATACGCATAGGATATGGAAAAGGGAAAGCTTCGCCTAGAAAATGCGAAGATAAAGAGAAAGAAATTCGAATAAAAAAATGGCAGGACATACAAAATACGAGATACGTTTAAGCGATCAGGATCGCTGGTTTGTCGAAAAAGTCTTTCAAGACCAGAAAATGGCAGAAAGGCTCTACACGGATTATGCCGAAGACGATAATAGCGAATATGACGGCGTTCAATTAGTGCGCGTATGGACACGTGCTGATAAGATGGAAGTCGAAAAGATCGTTAAGGAACAACGCCTGACCCGGCGAAACATCCCAGTGCGATTGGCAAATATTGACGAAGCGGCACCTTGTGCGCATCGTGATGATTATCTGGGGTTAAATGCCCGCATTACCATGAGCCGATTGTTGCGCAATTTATTTGACCGCGAAGGGACAATCGCTTCTGAACTTTTATATAATCATGACAAGGCAAAACGATTTATGGCAGGTGATCTGATTTCGCCTGCAATTGATCGTGTGTCCACATTGCAGGCGCGTGAAAGCGGACTGGATTCACGCAAACGCCGCGACGATATCTTTTCTGAAATTCAGGCCATCATGGATGATGTAGAGAAAATCTGCAAAACCAAGGCATATAAATCTTTTGAAAGTAAAGATTTAAACAAAGTGGTCGAGACCGCGAACGCTATTGGAAAGCCAATGGCACTGCCTGCCGTGATGTGTAAGGTTTTGGTGCAATATCGCAGTGTTGAAGCGAAACTTCAGCAGGTGCTGGCATGGCTTGAAAGCGAGCAGGGCGAAGAACTGGAATACGAACTGGATGGGCTGATTGCGGAAATTATGTCTTCCGCAACCTTGATACAAGATATGCTCGGCCCCCAACGAAACCTTTCTTGTGCCTTGTTTACTTTGCTGGATTGGGTGGATGGCAAGCCGGTCAATGGGACAGGGGCGTGTGCGGACGCTGTCGAAGCTTTCTGCCGTTTGTTCAGTCAAGATAGATTGATGCAAACACGTGACATTTTATTTGACTTTATCATCCGCCAGTTGGCGGGCAAGCAACCGCTGTCGCGTAATGATCAAGCGATGGAAGAAAAAGAATTTTTACGGCTTTTCTCGCGATTAACCCTGCCTTCCGGGATGACGGGCGGGGCGGATATGGCGGAAGCTTTATCCCGACGATATGGCCGAAGCTTGAAGCAGGGTGGTGAAAGCGGTGAGCGTATGTCGATTAAATGGTTGATCGAAATGCTCCCGGATGGGGCAAGCAGTTTGCCTTATTTAATTGCGTTACGGGATGCTCCGCTTGGAAATGCTCACCCGGATGTCATAAAACAGAGTATGTCTCAATTATGCAATATGGCTCGTACGATTAGCGATTTTTGTGCAGGTGACCTTTCCGCCAAAGAAAAATTGGTTTGTATGAAAGATCTTCATGTGCTGGTGGAAGAATCGACACTGGATGAAAGTGAACAAAAAACAATTTTGTCTACGCTGGACCGTTTGGTGGAAAAATACCTGATCGATACCAAACTTATTGATAAACTGGATAATCCACAAGCCGCTTTGCGAGATCGTGCGATCCGTATGGTACAGTTTTGTGGCTCCGGTGTGTTATGGGAACATGGGCATGCAATGGCGTTGGCTCGTAAACGTGTGGTTGATCACCTGAAGGGTAAGAGTTTTATTGAGAAATTTACGGAAGGTGAAAATGATCCTGCCCAGAAAGAGATTATGATCCGAGATTTTTACCGAATGATGGCAGAGGCCGGTTTTAAAAGTTAAGCCGAAAATAGGCAAATTGTTGAATTGCTCATTTATTCGGCGTTTTTTTGCTGTTATGCATTGCGCTCGTGGTGTCACTCTGGCAAATTTGGCGTTACAGGTTTTGCTGCCAAATTATTCTAATATTGTGTACAAATACAATTTTAGGACTTAAACTATTGGCGTTAAGGCGAGAACTTCGCATAAGAATGAATATGATTAGGAGCCGAAAACATGACTGATCAAAAGTATCGCCTTGTCACGCGAGCTGATTTTGACGGTGTAGTTTCAGGTACGTTGCTTCTCGAACTTGGAATGGTTGACGACATTGTATTTGCCGAACCGAAAGAGATTCAGGATGGGCAATTTACAGTTAGTGAAAACGACATTCTGACAAACCTTCCTTATGTGGAAAAAGCGCATTTATGCCTTGATCACCATTTTAGTGAACTGGAACGTGTCGGTGGGCATGATAATCTGGTTATTGATGCGAATGCACCGTCTGCGGCGCGTGTGGTCTATAATCATTTTGGTGGTGCCAAAGCTTTCCCGAAAATTAGCCCCGATATGCTGGCTGCTGTCGATAAAGCGGATGCAGCGCAGTATAATGAAGAAGATATTTTGGCCCCTGGCCCCTGGGTCTTACTGAATTTTATTTTGGATCCACGCACTGGGCTTGACCGTGTGGGCAAGTTTGCCGTTTCACACGAGCAGTTTATGAAGGATATGATGGTTTACTGCCGTCATCATCCGGTTGAAGAAATTTTAAAAATACCTGATGTCGAAGAACGTTTGCATCTGTATTCCCTGCATGAAGAAAAATTTGAAAATCAGATTAAACGCAGCACCGAGGTTCATAATAACCTTGTGGTCTTTGATTTACGCAAGGAAACGGAAAGTTACGCGGGTAACCGTTTTACGATTTATGCCCTGTATCCCCAATGCAATATCTCCATTCAGGTTATCCCGGAAATTGAACCCGGCAAATGTTTGCTGGCCTGCGGTAAGTCTATTTTGGATCGCGGTTCAGAAACCAATGTGGGTAGCCTGATGCTTAAATATGGTGGCGGTGGTCATAAGCAAGTGGGGACGTGCCGGGTTGAAAACGATCAAGTTGATCAGGTGTTGTCTGAGCTGGTGGCACAAATTACCGCAGACGGGTAATTATGAACACTCAGCGAATAACAATAAAAAAACACCCCGCGAGCAAAATTCTCGCGGGGTGTTTTTTTATGTGACAAGAAGCGTAACGTTGTCTTAATCGCCCTTTTTATACAGTGCAATAAGTGGGGCTTCCTGTTCCGGTGTGAATAAAGAATTAATCGCGTTGATTAACCCCATTTCTTCTTTTTGAATGTGGAAGGTTTCGTGACCGATAAAATCGAAACTGAGTTCCTGAAAACTTTGCCAGCTCTGATCATCGAAACCGTTATCGATGGCTTTTTGCGCCATTGCGGATAATTCTTGTGCGATCGGACGGATCATTTGATGTTCGCCTGCCAACATATTGGCCATAAAATCCGCTCCGTTCATGCGCAATACGGGGAAGAGGTGCTCTTCTTCAAAGGCATAATGTTCCGTAATGTCGCTTTGAGCCACATCAATTAAATTTGTAAGCAGACGTTTGATCTGTTCAATGTTGTCTGGTTTGCTTTTACCACGCCAGCCATCCAGTTCATCCAGAACGGTTAGAGTACGTTGGTGTTCTTCATGTAAAACTTGCGAGAGTCTCATTTTTCATTTTCTCCAAACTCAGACGTTTGCGTTTTATGGCAATAATTAAAAAAGTTAAAAAAGAAAGGCCGGAAGCTAGACCAATCAAGCTACCAAATTGTAATAGAAGAGAGTTATCTATCATCACAGCAACCCCGGTAATCCCGACCGCTGTAATATGCAGGGGACCGATAAGGCGTGTTAGTTTTTCCGAAGCCAGTTTACTCGGGAGTTCCGGCATGCCTGTCTGACGGGCAATTTGCATCGACAGCAGAAAGGGAATAATGCGTTGTAAAATACCAATAATAAAGGACACCAGCCAACCTAGCACAGCGATGAGAATACTGAGTTCGGTTATGTTGGCTTTATTGTCGGTCCATTGCGCCCCGATGACCAAAAGGAGACTGAGCGGCAACATGACCCAACTGAACCGAATAGCGATCCATTCTGGTCCTAAACGGGTGCGAATGCGACCCTTTAAGATCGTAAACATTTCATAGACATGGATTAGCACGGATATAAGGGCGACAAACGGTGCAATTTTAAAGAAGCCGCCAACCCACAACAGTAAAGACGTTAAGGCGACCAACAGCCCCAATATGGCAAGTCGATCATTGGTTTTGTCACTGACGCTGAGCATGGGGACCATGATCCGGCTGAAACCGAAAACAATGAGCCCCATAAAGCCATAGAGGGCGAGCCCGGCATGAACCAGTCGTGGATTTGGCATTGTCAAGGAAAGCAGGCTTGCCCAGTTCCAAATCATGGATGCTCCCAGCCCGGCGGCGAGCAGGAGGCACAGCGCTCCGACCAAAACATGATTGCGGATAATTTTAAGGCTATCAGATCTGGCTAAGAGACGGACGAGCATGACTGCATAGAGCAGTGCGCTAAGGCACAGGATTGCCGCCCCAAAAGATGTGATGAGGGGGAGGTAATGGGCAAATCCGCCCAATGTAATCGCTGTACCAGTCAGCAGAAGAATAAAAAGCAAGATGACGCCGACAGGTTTGTTCATAGCTGCACCGCTTGCCACAGGTAACATTTGCATGGATGCACCAAAAGCCGTGATCAGGACAACACCGATGGTGAAGGTGTGCAGGGCTGCCAAAACGGGACCGAACCCACCTTGGAAACTGGCAATGTTTTCGGCTTGAAGAAACAGTAATATCCAACCAAGCGGGAGGCAGGTCAACGACACGAAGAAAAAAGAAAGAGGGATCCATTCCGGTAACAGACGTTGTTCTGCACCGAAAGGTACGCCACCGCCTATCATGGTTTTTGGCCTTCACGATATATTCTTAAGCGAATACCGTGTTCGTTGTGTTCTATAACATCCCAAGCCCATGCTTCTTCTTGTAAGTGAGAGAAAAGGTGCATCGGCATTTTAGGGAAATATCCTTCAAAATATTGATTGGGATTTAAGCAGTCTAGAATCTTTAAGGTAGCGACCAAAGGTGTTGGTGCGGATTGACGTCGCAGATCAATCTGAACACAATTTGATGTAATTGTGATCAGATCTGATAACTCCGGCAAGTTCCAGTCTTTAGGGATTTGGCCGTCGCAAGGACCGTTTTCGTTGTGTAGGCTCATCATGAAAAACATATGCCTGACTTGATTTATATTCTCATTGATCCCGGTCAATCATAAGGCGCATATGACGCATGGTGACATGAAAAGGATGAGAAAAACTTATAGCTTAAAGGGGTTGAAGGTGTTTTTTTTAATGTAATTAATAGGTGTGTTGTTTGGTTGAATTTCGTGTGAAGCTCACGTACGATATAGAAATAAAAAAGAAATAAGGGGCTGATCTGTAAACAAGATCACAAAAGCACTTTCTTTTGACAGGGGAAATAAATTGAAAAAGCACTCTAGCGAACATCAGTTCGCTATTCGTTTAATGGAGCATTTGGTCGTTCCAACCTTTGTGTTGGATCCGTCAGGCAAAGTCTTAATTTGGAACAAGGCGTGTGAACGCCTTACAAATGTGATGGCACACGAGGTGATTGGAACCCGGGATCATTGGCGGGCCTTTTATGAAGAACCTCGTGTGTGTCTTGCCGATCTGGTGCGCGAGGGACGTATGGATGCCATTGAAGAATATTATAGTACATCTTCTTTGAAAAAAGATGTGTATGACGGTGTGCGTGCTGAAAACTGGTGTGTCATGCCCTGTGCGGGAAAACGTTTATATTTGGCGATTAATTGTGGTCCGATATTTGATGATGACGGGAATATGATCGCCATTGTGGAAACGTTACGCGATATGACGGAGCAAAAGCGTGCTGAACAAGCCTTGCAAAGCCTTGCACATAAGGATGGTTTGACGGGGTTAGCGAATCGGCGTTCTTTTGATATCTCATTAGAAGCCGACCTTTTGCATGCGCGCCGTGAAAAAGAACCCCTTTCACTACTGTTGTGTGATGTGGACCATTTCAAAGGATATAACGATGGATATGGTCATCAACAAGGCGATGAGTGTCTGAAAAAAATTGCGGAGACTCTGGGGAAACAAGCGTATCGGGCGAATGATCTAGCTGCCCGATATGGGGGGGAAGAATTTGCGATGATTATCCCCAATTCTGATTTTGAAGGTGCCAAACGGGTAGGAGAACGTATCCGGCAATCAATTTATGATCTGAACTTGGAACATAAAAATAATCCGGGCGGACAACGTGTGACAATCAGCGTTGGCGGGGTTTCGTTGGTGCCTGATGAAAAATGTGAAGCTGCACAGATTATCGAACGGGCAGATCAGGCGCTTTATCGGGCAAAACAACAGGGGCGTAATCAAGTTTGCATTGATAACGGTTGCGGTCAAGAAAAGGCAATTTCTGTTTGTGCCACGGTTGTTTCGTGACATTCAGGTTGAGGTGTAACCAAATTGGCAAGACCGTTTGATGTACGATTTTGCGCCCATTGTGCGAGTGCTTTGCGGTCTTTAAAATCAGCAGCCAAGGCGGGGGCGTGGAAAATGACGTCAACTTCAACACCGCCAAGGCAAAAGACATCCCATAAATGAGGGGCCAATGTCATGTCGCCATACCAGGCAAAATAATCACGCTCGATATTGGTCAAAGGTTGGTGGGTGCGTGACCGGCAAAAGGCGAGCGTGACAGGTTGGATCAGGCAGGTTTCGCGCAAATCGTCTTCCATTACCATTTCAAACAAGGCACTTTTATAAGGCAAAACTTTGTTGCCGGGAGAACTGGTCCCTTCGGGGAAGATCATCAAACGTTCGCCACCTAAAATCCGCTGTTTAAGTTTGGCTTTTTGTTTCCGCGCTTTGGACGGTCTGCGTTCAATAAAAGCGGTTTGTGCAATTTGCGCCAGAAACCCGAACAGGGGCCAGTCGGCAACCTCGGCCTTGGCGACAAAGGTAACGTCCAGACAGGAGGCTATAATCGGGATATCCAGGTAAGAAACATGGTTTCCAGCCAGCAATACTCTTTTACTTTGAGACGGTTTACCATAACAGGTGACTTTCATACCGATGAGCGCGCAGACCCCACGATGCCAAAACTGCACCATTGGGCGGCGAACATGGCGCCCAAGACAGAAGATCAACAAGTAGGGAGGGACCAACAGGAGGGTCCACCCCAAAAAGGCAATTGTGCGTATAATGCCGCGCAGAACAGATTTTTTCATGTGTTGGCCTGATTGGACACACTTGCTGCATCTTGCAGGTAGTGACGTTGGTAACGACCTGTTACATTGTCCGTTTCGACCAACAGGCATACATCGACTGTATTGAATTGATGATCAATAACCCCACCATTGCCGATCACCCCGCCGACACGCAGGTAACCTTTAATAAGCGGGGGCATTTCGCGTAAAGCTTGGCGGCTGTCGATTTGTTTTTTCTTGAGCAGTTTTAAATCTACATAACGGCTATCCAATGCCTTGGGTGACCATTCATCAGGTGCGCTATGGTGGTGGTGCAAATATGATAACGCTGATGCCATCGCTTTTGTATCTGTGCCGGGGAAGCTTGCACATCCGAACATCAGTGAAATCTTGTAATCGGTAATGTATTCCGCAATGCCACGCCATAAAAGCTGCATAACGGCTTTACCGCGATAATCGGGGTCGACACAAGAACGCCCCAACTCAACAATTTCACCTTGATAATTTTCAAGGCGGGAGAGATCGAATTCATCAGCCGAATAGAAACCTTCATGGCGTTGGGCAACGCTACGGCGAAGCAGGCGATAGGTGCCGACAACACATTCTTCGCCAGCGGCTTCTTTGGTTTTATCAATAACCAGCAAATGATCACAATAATCGTCAAAACGATCGAAATCACGTTTCGCTGCGGCAACTTCGGGGTCAGGGACAGCGCCCATACCGTCAAAAAAGACGCGGTAGCGCAGGCGTTGAGCGGCTTCCAAATCGTCGGCGTTGCGCGCAAGTCGGACATCAAGGTTCGTTTCTGTCTGGTTCGTCATTGTTTTCTTCACTGCTCGTTGAACACTGCCCGTCAGGGTAGGTTAAACATTGGTTCAGCAGTGTTTCACTGACGTGAAGCTTTCATGACTTTCAGATTTAGGATTTATGACGTCCGCGCAGGGCGGGGTTTATTGCCAACGGGAATGATTTTCCATGCGATCAAATCCGACCATTTGCCCATTGGCCAGAAGTTGACGAAAACGGCAAGGACGACCGTCTTCGTCCAGTTCGACCAATCCGACCCCGGCAGCATCCAGCAAGCGGCGCCCATCGGCATGTCCTTCGGGTTTGCGTGGTATAATGCGCATACGTTTGCGCTTGGTAAGCCAGTTTAAAGGCGAACGGGGAGAATAAAGCCAACGATTGATGATATCCAGAACATCCAGCAACTTTTTAGGAAACTCGTTCTTAAAACCACTGCTGGTGACTTGCCAGATATCCGGGCCCCCTTTTCGTCCGCGCAATTCGACATCATAGACGAAGGAATAATGAACATCACCGGACAAAATAATAAAGGTGTGGGGTGTTTTGCTATGCATAAAAACATTGAGAATGGAATTAGCCGTTCCCGGATGCGCCATCCAGTTTTCTGCATCCACTAACAAAGGTTTGCCGAACCATGTGAAAATGCGTTGGATGGTTTCAATTAATTTAACGCCGTAGATCGGCGCGGGTGAAACCAGCAAAACACTGTCTTTGCCGTAAAGCTGTTCTTGCAGGTCTCCGACAGCTTCCCAATCCAGCAGGCCGGATGGTTTGACCATAGAACTTTCAGACCGCCAACGCCGTGTGCGTGTATCAATGACAATCAAGGGCGGTTCTGTTTTCCATTGATATTCCCATCCTTCAAATTTCAGAAGATGATCAATAAAGTCGATATGGTCGTCAGATCCCGGTGTATTCAGCGCGGTTTGCAGGTCGTTTATAAAGTGTGTGTCAAATTTATCCGGGTTGTTTCCCCATCCCTGACAGATGAAATAAGCAGACAGGCTGTTGCCGATCATGCGTTTGGAAAAGGGGTGATTGTAAACGGCTCCTTCCCATTGACGGTTCAGGTTCCAGTCGTCGGTGACATCATGGTCATCAAAGATCATAGCAACCGGTAAATGGGCCATGAGACGGCGCACCTGTGGCAAGCCTTCGATAAAGCGGTCCAAAATTTTCTTTTCTTCCGCAAATAATTTTTGATTTTCAACGGATAGACCTGAAGGGCAGTCGATTTGTGCAATGGTCCAAGGAATAGGGGACCAAACCATCAGATACATCAGCAGATTTTCATGCAGGGTCATTAAATGGTTGTGCGCGGTATCGGTGGTGAAAACCGGTTTGCGTACACCACCGAACAGAATATCCAACAGATCACGGTTGGCTTCGACCTGTGGTAAAATAGCTGTTCGATCATAATAACTGCTTTTGTGCTGATAAAGTTCATCAGACGTTTCAATCGGGGGCACTTTCAGCCCGTCGAACATTTCAGCAGGGAGGTCCAGTTGATCAATGACGTTGTGAATGGCACGCAGCATGGGGCCGGCCACGTCATCGGCATAGATTTGATCCCCTGACATGATCAGGGCTGACGGCCATGCGGGCAGGTTTTCGTCTTTATCTGCATTGTTTTCAAGAAGCTTGCCCAGCAGGCCATCAGCGGCCACCAAGCCATCCCCACTGTCATGGTGGGGTTTCCGACATGATCCGTGCAAAATGCTACCAACCTTGGACGGTAACAAGAAGCCCAGCTTGTCATGTGTGGGATAGAGGAGATCAGGGCTGATTTCCCTGATATCCTGCCAAATCTCTTGATCTTGTGATTTCAGGCAAAGGGTATAATCAATCCAGCAGTCGCGGGGCAAAGCGTCGTTAAAGGACAGATCAATCAACAGGATGTGTAACTTCTCACCGCATTTTAGTTGGTGAATGTTGATGTCTTGGGATGATGGGGAAAATTCGGCAAGTATGTTGCTTTGTTCAAAAAACTGGATTTTCACATCGGCTTCGACACTGAGTGCAAGCCAAAGGGCCAACCGTTTCGGTTCTGTGCGGCGCAAGATTGGTCCGGCAAGAACAGGTGGTAAAGTCGTTTGGTCTGCGCTCATTGAATATATCCGAATAAGAAATTGATTTTTATGAGGGTAGGAAGGCTTTTATAGCCTGTCAATGATGCATTGTTTGTCTAAAGGATTGGATTGATTTATCATCCGCGCACGCAAACGAATTGGAAAAAGAAATGCGCCCACGCTTTTTATTGCTGTTTATTGTTGCCTTGGCCGTCCTGTCTTATGGCATGTATTATGTTTCTTTTTCCTATTTCAAATCTGAAGAAATTAGAAAAGCCAGTGGGCGACTGTCGTTATACAAAAGCTCGTTGCTGAGTGAGATTGAACGGTTTGTTTATTTTCCTTTTGTGTTGTCGCAAGACCCATATGTAATTTCGGCCCTGTCTGGTGAGGGGGGCGGTCGACTGAATGAAAGATTGGCGAAATTTGCCGATCAATCGGGGGTAGAGGCCATTTATTTGATGGATACGACCGGATTGACGGTATCGTCTTCGAACTATGCCAGCACAACCAGTTACATCGGGCAAAATTATGCATTCCGTCCCTATTTTAAAGATGCATTGGCTGGAAATCATGGCGAGTTTTACGGCATTGGGGCGACGACCAAATTGCCCGGTTTGTTTATTTCCGAGCCCGTGCGCAATGTGCAGGGACAGGTTATTGGTGTGATTGCACTGAAACTGAATTTTGGACAGCTGGAAAATTTATGGATTGATTCTGATGAACAGGTTTTGCTGGGCAATAAAGACAGTGTGGTTTTGCTGTCGTCAAACCCTAACTGGCGCTATCGGGCGATGTTTCCCATTGCCAAAAAACGCAGGCAGGAAATTCAGGAAGAACGCCAGTTTGCAAATGAACCGTTAAATGAATTGAACTGGCGCATTTGGAATGAAAATCAGGTCATGGTCGAAGGCAATCATTTTCTTTTGGTGACGGAGGAAATGGATAGCCGAAATTGGACATTGTACTTTTTTGCCAGCCAGGATCCGGTGCAGGAAAAAACATGGCTGACCTTGATTTCAGCCTTTGTCATTTTGACCATTGTGTTTGCGGTTGTCCAGTTTCGCCGCACAGTCCGTATCGGCGAAGCCTTGCGCGAATCACAGGCTGATTCTGCGGTAATGCGCGAAGCCAATAGACGTCTGGCTGTGGAAATCGAAGAACGTAAAGTCGCCGAAAAACGTTTGAAAACCACACAAAATGAATTGGCACGTGCCAGCCGCTTGGCAGCGTTAGGGCAGTTGGCGGTATCGGTAACCCATGAATTGGGGCAACCCTTGGCGGCGATGCGCAATTATTTGACAGCAGCAGAGATGTCGCCAAACCCACCGGCAACGGGGTTTATGCAGAAGATGACAGGTCTTGCCCTGCGTATGGAAAATATTACCAAGCAGCTTAAATTTTTTGCCAAGCCGGGGTCTGAAACTTTTGAGGCCGTCGATATGCGTGATGTTCTGAAAGGGGCCGAAGAATTGTTGCAGCCGGATTTTGTCAGTAATGCGATTAGTTATAAGCGAATTGTGCCCAACACGGCGGTGATGGTGCATGCCAATCGTTTGCGTTTGGAACAGGTTTTGACCAATTTGATGCGAAATGCCTTAAATGCGATGGAGGCGGGCGAGGAACGGGTATTAACGGTTCAGCTTAGTATTGAAAACGCACAAGCCTGTGTGGACGTTTTTGATACAGGCGCGGGATTGGGAAAAGCCACGCTGGAAGAATTGCAGGAACCCTTTGTAACCACGCGGGCTTCGGGGGAAGGTTTAGGGCTGGGGCTTGCCATTTCCAGTGAAATTGTGAAAGAACATGGTGGGCGAATGGCTGCACGCAATCGTCAAATCAAGGGGGCAGCGTTTCGAATTGAATTGCCCTTGTGGGCGGAGGATTAAAAACAATGGTCGATGCAAATCCGACTTATACCCTTGTCATTGTCGATGATGACCGCGAAATGCGCGACTCTTTAACCCATCTGTTTGAATCGGTGGGTTGGCAATGCGAAAATTATGCTCGCGCAGAATTGTTTTGTGAAAAAGTCCGCGATATCAGCCCGGATGTCATCCTCAGTGATGTACGCATGCCGGGTATGGATGGGCTTGCTTTGCTGGATTATATGCAAACCAAGGAAGATGCTGCCCCTGTGGTTTTGATCTCTGCCCATGGGGATATTCCCATGGCGGTGGATGCCATGCAAAAAGGCGCTTACAGTTTTCTGGAAAAACCATTTGATCCGCGTCGTTTGTTGACGGTGGCCCGCCATGCGGCTGAACAGCACCGCATGGGACAGGATACGGAACGTTTGAAAGCCCGGCTTGCGATGTTATCGGGATTGGATCGTATTTTAATCGGGCAAACCGACGAGATTAAGATCCTGCGCGAAGATGTCCTAGATTATGCCGATCTGGATGCGCCTGCCATGATTTTAGGGGAAACAGGCACGGGGAAAGAAGTTGTTGCCCGTGCCTTGCATGACTTGAGCGTACGCGCCAAAGGGCCGTTCACTGTCTTAAACTGTGCTACGATTTTGGAAGAGAATTTTGAAAGCAGCATGTTTGGTGAAGTCGGACAGGTGAAAGGCATGTTGGCGGCAAGTGACGGGGGCACCTTGTTTTTGGATGAAGTTGCCGCTTGTCCTTTAGCTATTCAAGCTAAGCTATTGCGTGTGATTGAAACCCGTGAATTTACACCGATCGGTGCGGACAAGCCGGTACCCGTTGATATTCGGATTGTGTCAGCCTCGAATGAGGATATGGAGGCAGCCGTCGCGCAAGGACGTTTTCGATCTGATTTGCTGTACCGTTTGAATACGTTGATGTTGAATTTACCGACCTTGCGCGAAAGGCGTTCAGATATTGTGATGTTGTTTTCTCATTTTTTAAATGAGTACAGCACAGTTTATGAAATCAGTACGCCGGAATTAAGTGCCGATGATGTCTCTGCCTTGATGACGCATGAATGGCCGGGGAATGTGCGCGAATTACGCCATGTTGCTGAACGGCGTATTTTGGCAGCGCGGCGTGGGCGCGGTAGTGTGGGCGAGGCGATCCATTCCAGTCATGATGTCGAAGAAGTCCCTGATACCTTGCGTGAAGCGGTTGCCGCCTTTGAACGGGAACTGGTTGCCAAAGCCATCCGTACCCATAAAGGCAAGATGGATGCGGTTGCGGAAAGTTTAGGAATTGGACGACGTACATTGAATGAAAAAATTGTGAAACTGGGCTTGGATAAGAACGCCTTGTTATAAGCGGTTTAGTCCTTTGCGGATTTCCGCGCAGAGGAAGTTCACAAGCCTGCGGTTTTCTTCATGCGTATTTTTTGCCGGATTTATTATCTTATTTCCCGAGACATCTGGAGGATGTTCATTTTGGGAGATTATTTTATGAAGAAAATTCTTGGCAAATTGTGCCTGACTGCTGTTGCTCTTTCTTTTGCCGGTGAGGCAATGGCGACAGAATGGAATGTGTCCTTGTGGGGCAAGCGCCGCGCGTTTACCGAACATGTTGAAAAGATCGCTGAATTGGTCGACAAGAAAACCAACGGTGAATTTAAACTCAACATTTCTTATGGCGGCCTGTCTAAGAACAAAGAAAACCTTGATGGTATTTCTATCGGCGCGTTTGAAATGGCGCAATTCTGTGCCGGTTATCACCGTGATAAAAACCCGTCTTTGACGGTTGCGGAACTGCCGTTCCTTGGTGTGTCTACCTTGGATCAAGAACGTAAGCTGTCCGAAGAACTTTACAAACATCCGGCTGTTGTCAAAGATCTGGCGCGCTGGAATGCAACCTTGTTGATGCCCTCACCAATGCCGCAATATAACATTGCAGGTTTGGGCGACACGCCGAAATCACTGGATGATTTTAACGGTCTTGCGGTTCGCGCAACTGGCGGGATTGGTCAAGCCATGAAGGCCGTTGGCGCGGTTCCGACATCCATGTCGGCTTCTGAAGTGCGTCAAGCCCTTGATGGTGGCGTTATTAAAGCCGTTGCTTTTGCACAACATGCCCATATGGCATTCGGTGTTGTTGAAAAAGCAACATGGTGGACGACAAACTTGAACCCCGGCACAATTAACTGCCCGGTTGTTGTTAACACAGATGCGCTGAATGGTCTGAAACCGGCTTACCGTGATGCGTTGCTTGGTTCTGTTGACGAAGCACTTGATTACTATGTTGACAACTACAACAACAAAACCATGAAACGTTGGGATCCGCTTTTGAAAGAACGCGGTATCGAGAAAGTGACTTTCTCTGACCAAGCGATTGCAGACTTGAAAAAAGCCGTTGCTACACCTGCTGCGGATCAGTGGATTAAGGACAACGCTGCCAAAGGTCTCCCCGCTCAAGAACTGTATGATTTCTTTACCGGTATGATCGATAAGTAAGTCAAGCAGCTTGAGATCAAGCGAGAGGGGGCGTCTTCGACCCGGACGCCCCCTTTTTTCGCAACTTTTTTTAAGGAGGAGATCATGGCTGGGAACGCAAGCGTACTTACAGATGATAGCCTGTTGAGCCTTTTAGACCAAAAACTGAATGAGATAGGGAAATTTTTAGCCCTGATCAGCGGTCTGGCTGTTTTTTCATTAATGATTTTGGCGGTTTTATCCGTCAGTGGGCGTAACTTTTTCAATCAGCCTTTGCCGGGATATATTGATTGGATTGAACAAGCAATGCCCCTGCTTGCCTTTATGGGCATTTCCTATACACAACGAAACGGCGGCCATATTCGTATGGATATGGTGGTTGGGAAATTGAAAGGCCGTGTTCTTTATGCGGCAGAGTTGGTGACGACCCTTGCAATCCTGACTTTGATGGTACTCATTGTTTGGGGCAGTTGGGAACATTTCCAACGCAGTTTTGATTTTAGTGCACCGATGTGGAGCCGTGATAGCTCTATGGATATCGGTATTCCGTTATGGCCTGCCAAATTGTTGGCGCCGGTGGCATTTTCGGTTTTATGTCTACAACTGATTGTTCAGGCGTGGGGCTTTAGCAGTGCGTTGATCAGCGGGACCGATGAACCCGTTGCAGTGCCCTTGATTGAAGATGTGGCAGCGCAGGCAAATAACGAAGCCAGTCACTTAACCGGTCACGACGACTAAAGGAAAAGATCATGGAACCTATTGAAATTGGCTTGATCGTTTCTGGCGGTCTGTTGGTGTTTGTTGTGCTGGGAATGCGGGTGGCTTTTGCCGCCGGTCTTGCCGGTCTTGTCGGCCTTGTCTGGATTTTCTGGGCGAAAAAGGGCTATGATCCTGAGGCCTTTATATGGGCATTGGGGATTGCGGCCAAGATTGCCGGTCAGGTGCCGCATTCCAAGGTGGCAAATCAGGCGTTGTCTCTTATCCCGACATTTATTCTTATCGGTTATCTGGCCTATTACGCCGGATTGACCAAGGCATTGTTTGAGGCTGCAAAACGCTGGATTGCGTGGGTGCCGGGCGGTTTGGCCGTTGCCACTGTTTTTGCAACAGCCGGTTTTGCGGCTGTGTCCGGTGCATCCATTGCGACCTCGGCTGTGTTTGCCCGCATAGCTATCCCTGAAATGTTAAAAATTGGCTATGACAAAAAATTCGCAGCCGGTGTGGTGGCGGCAGGGGGTACACTTGCCTCATTGATCCCGCCTTCGGCCATTCTGGTTATTTATGCGATTATCGTGGAACAGGATGTGGGCAAGTTGTTGCTTGCAGGCTTTATTCCCGGGGCGTTTTCTGCCTTTATCTACGGCGGATTGATCATCGGTATGGCCTTAACGATTAAAGGGTTTGGCCCACCGGTATCCGGTTATACGTGGAAAGAACGTTTTGCGTCTTTGCCCCCGTCGTTACCAATTGTTTTTGTTGTCTTCATCATTGTTGTCTTTATCTACAATCCGTTTGGCGGGGATGCTTGGGGAACACCGACAGAAGGCGGTGCGTTGGGTGCATTCGTTGTGTTCTGCATGGCTGTGTTTAAAGGCATGCGTTGGGCAGAATTGAAAGATGCGTTACTTGAAAGTGCGAAACTGTCTGTGATGATCTTTACGATTATCTGGGGCGTTTTGATTTACGTGCGCTTCCTAGGGTTTGCAGACTTGCCCGGTGCGTTTTCCGATTGGGTGACCTCGCTTGATTATTCCCCCATGCTGATCCTGATTATGATCCTGTTGGCTTATGCCGTACTGGGGATGTTCATGGATGCGATCGGCATGTTGCTGTTGACCCTGCCCGTGGTTTACCCTGCGGTTATGGCATTGAATGGCGGCGAAGCTGTGAGTGCAGCGGAAAGTACATTCGGGATGTCCGGTCCCATGTGTGCGGTCTGGTTCGGTATTCTGGTTGTGAAAATGGCAGAGTTTTGCTTGATTACACCACCGATTGGCTTGAACTGTTTTGTTGTTGCCGGTGTGCGTGATGATCTTACTGTTCAGGATGTTTTCCGTGGTGTGGCACCCTTCTTCGTTGCTGATGCAGTAACCATCGGACTGTTGATTGCCTTCCCGTCTATTGTGATTTGGCTCCCCAGTTTGGCGGGATAGCGAAGATTGTAATCTCCAGCCTGTCTAAATATTTCAGGATGGGTCAGTTCTGTAAAAAAGCCACCTCAATCATTGAGGTGGCTTTTTTGATGGGTTGATGGAAATCCTTATCCTTTGCGGATTTGGTCGAGGAAGCTATCAACCTGTTCGCGTAAGACCGTTGACTGTGATGATAGGGCTTCGGCGGCATCAAGGACGTCTTTGGCGGCCTGACCGTTGCGTTCGGCACTTTGTGAAACTTGTGCCATATCGTTTGAGGCATCTTGTGTGCTGTGGGCGGCTTGTTCCACGTTTGATGCAATCTCCTGTGTTGCAGCACCTTGTTGTTCAACAGCGGCAGCAATAGCAGATGAAACCTCGTTCATATGGTCGATCATCTTTGAAACTTCATCAATGGCATCAACAGCATTTTGTGTTGTCCCTTGAATGGTTGAGATCTGTTGAGATATTTCATCCGTTGCTTTTGCCGTTTGATTGGCAAGGTTCTTTACTTCAGAGGCCACAACAGCAAAGCCTTTGCCGGCTTCGCCTGCGCGGGCGGCTTCAATGGTGGCGTTTAGGGCCAGTAAGTTGGTTTGTTCAGCAATATCTGTGATTAAATTGATCACTTCACCGATCTTATTGGCGGCTTCTGCCAAGTCGCGCATAGTGACATTGGTGGTTTCTGCTTGTGTGGCAGCTTGCGCAGCCATTGTTGAAGATTCAGAAACCTGACGGGCAATTTCGTTGATGGAATTACTGAGTTCTTCTGCTGCAGAAGAAACGGTATGAACGTTGGTCGTGGCGTTGTTTGCTGCGTTGGTTGCGCTTGTTGCACGTTGCTGGTTGGCAGCTGCAATTTCGCTCATATCCCTTGCCGTTGACTGCAATTGGGTAGAAGAGGCGGCAACGGAATTTACAACTTCACCGACTTTATTCTCAAACTCGTTGGCAAGTGTATCTCGTTGTTCTTTTTGTTCTGCAGCCACGCGTTCGCGTTCTAGCGCGCGTTCTTCACTCATGCGTTGGGTATCAATCAGGTTTTGTTTGAAAACGTCCAAGGCACTTGCCATATCGCCAATTTCGTCCTTCTGGTTTTCAGGGATATCGACATCCAGTTCGCCTTTACTTAAACGGGCCATAGCCTGAACCATATTAACGAGAGGTGTGGAAATTTTCTTGGTTGCAAAAATAATTGTCAGCAGGATCAACACAGCTGAGACAACGGCGAGAATACCGTAATTCAGTTTTTCAGTTGCGCTTAATTCATCAATTGCATTTTGCTTTGCACCGATACGGTCTTTATTGGCTTGAATTTTTGTATCGAGTAAAAGTTCCGTCAGAATTGCAGCACTGTGATCAAGGGTATTTTGAATAACGAGTTGGCGTGAGACTTCTTCATAAATGAAATTGCTCGCGGCTTGATCAGCGCGTTGGTTCCCTAAAAAAACAAGGCTGCGTTCGTTGGACTCTGCAAACAGTTTAAAAAGGCGTGGCAGATTATCTGCGGTACGTAACAGATAATTTAAGCGTTTTTGTGCGAGTTCACGCTTTGCGGGGGTCTCGTGCGCGTCAATAGAGGGTTGAATCGCTTTTCCCAATGCGGAGACATCTTGTTGAAGTTGCACAAAGACATTTTCCATTGATGTGCGCATTTCGCGTGTTTTGAAAACGGCAACCTTATCGCGTTGTAAAATGCTGCGTTGATGAAAGTTTGTCAGGGCGGCAAAAGAATTTCGCACCTTCGTCAAGCTGCGTTGTACACTGATGCTGCCTTCCATCAAGTTGTCTGCATTTTCTGCCTTTTGATTGAGGTTGTCCAAGGTGCTTTCAAACAGATTACCTGTTTTAAAGCTGACGCCGAGGTTAAGGGCAGCCATAAAAAGAACCGGTAAAATCCCGAGAAGGATAATTTTTGTTCCCAGTCCCCGTTTGGTTTGTGGGGAGGCTTCCTGTTCAATTGTATCGATTGTTGTTGTTGTCATAATGTCCTCCTTACCACACCATTGCCTGTATCTGGCGATTGACTAATCCAAGTTGGTCAAACACGGTTGTCGGTGTTTGACCGGCGGCGGGTTTAGGCATCATCAGCGGGGTGGTCGCCCCAACGGCAACTTTCATGGAAGAGAGTTCTGCAAGGCAGAAAAGCAGCAATTGCTGCACATCGCTGGGCGTTATATTGCGGGTTTTACGTTTCGGCAGCACAATATCGTTGGGAATTTTATATTCTGGCTTTCGGGTCAGTCCTTTCAATCCCTTCAAGGCATAGTAAGCCAGACTATAGGCATCTGCCGGTTTTTTCCCAATGGAGGGAGAGGGCGGTTCAACGTCTGTTTTTTTATTTGAAGCCGCTGCAACCAGTTTAATTTCTTCGGAAACGGACAGCGCGTTATTAAATACTTCGTTTGGAATGGTGTCGGGGATGCCCAACTGCACAATCATTTCTTGTGCGCGCAACAGGTTTAGATAGACATCTGTTGGTGTTTTACCTTCAACGGCTTTTGCTTGTTTTTTGAAGGGAGGTAAATTGAAAGGTTTGTCAAACTCGGTTAGCTCGCTGAGGATCGTCTGAACCTGAACCAAGACATCGCCGGGCGTGACTTCTTTCACTTCCGGGGCCTTAATTTCAGAGGGTTCTAATCCGTTCACACGTTTAAGAAGCTGGATTTTGGAACGCACGTTCAGGGCTTGTTGCAGCACATGACGGGGTTGACGCTCAGGCAAGTTTGTATCGACATTCATCAAGTTTGGGATGCTTAGGCTTGCATCATGAAGACGTCCAAGCTGTGCGAGAACGTCTTCTGTGACCTGATAGACTTGATTTGGGGTAATTGTCTCGGCATGGCTTGTATGAATGACAAGGCCGTTCACCCATAGGGTGAGAGTGAATATGGCAAGACGATACACGTGGTTACGTATAGGCATCTGAAGACTCCGCTGTTAACGCCCCATTTTATGAGGCTTTCTTTCTTTGTTTTGGAATTAGGTGCCTCTTCGGGCACTCTTTTATCCCTGTTGATGGGGTTAACCCATTCAAATATTTGTCGTTAACAGTACGCTATTTTTTTGTGTGCTTCAAATTGTCTATACGGATAAATACTAATTTATAATAAAATTCGAATTTAACTGAGGGATGAACTCAATATATATATTCCCACAGGATTTGAAACGCAGGGTTTAGGCTTGCTTGGCTTCGATGATTTCACGGCGAATTTTGCGGGTTCGGCTAAACAGTTCTTCCAGTTTGTCACCTTCACCCCATCGAATCGCACGCTGTAAAAACGTTAAATCTTCGCTGAAGCGCTGCAGAATCTCTAAAACGGCTTCTTTATTGTTTAAGAAGACATCGCGCCACATCACAGGGTCTGATGCTGCAATCCGTGTGAAATCGCGGAAGCCGGAAGCTGAAAATTTGATGACTTCCTGCTTTAAATGTTCTCCCAAATCATCAGCTGTTCCCACGATGGTATAAGCAATCAGGTGAGGCAGATGCGAGGTAATAGCCAATACCATATCGTGATGCTGAGCATCCATAATTTCGATTTGAGAGCCTGCGCGTTCCCACAAGGCGCGGACTTTGGCAATGGCGTTTTCATCTGTTCCTGCCGGTGGGGTCAGGATCAACCATCGGCCATCGAAGAGTTCGGCAAACCCGGCTTCCGGACCGGAATGTTCTGTTCCGGCGATCGGGTGTGCGGGTACAAAATGAACACCATCGGGTAGATGCTGGCAGACATCGTGAATGATGGATTGTTTGACAGAGCCAACATCTGTGATAATTGCCCCTTCTTTCAGGCCGGGGGCAAAGGCGGCGGCTACGTCCCCGCAGACGCCGGGAGGTGTGCAAATAATAACAAGATCGGCATCCTTGACCGCAGCAATAAAATCGCAGCTTGCTTCATCGGCAAAACCCAGCTCGACTGCTTTGTCACGATGGGCCTGATTGATGTCGCATACAGTGATGTGAGCAGCACTTCCCGTCTTTTTGACGCTGCGCGCCAAGGAGGACCCGATAAGGCCGATACCGATAAAAGTGATACGATCAAAAAGGATGCCGTCTTTGGACATTGTTATTTACTCATAAATTCGGTTAAAGCGCCCATAAACGCTTTCATTTCATCTTCTGTGCCGATGGAGACACGCAAACAATCCCCCAGACCATAGGCTGCCATCGCACGAACGATGATTCCTTTTGAACGCAGGAATTCATCGGCAGCACGCGAGGAATGCCCCTCTTGATGGGGGAAACGAACAAGGGCGAAGTTGGCGTAACTGGTTGTACAGGTCAGCCCCAGTTTACGGCACTCTTCTTCGGTCCAACGCAGCCATTGGGTGTTGTGTTTGCGGGTTTTGGCAACAAACAAGTCATCATCAAGTGCGGCTTCACCCGCAGCCAAGGCCACAGCCGTCACATTGAACGGGTTACGCGCACGGTTAAGCACATCAGCGATTTCCGCAGACCCGTATGCCCAGCCAAGGCGAATACCACCCAGGCCGTACATTTTCGAGAACGTACGTGTCATGACGGTGTTTTGCGTTTTTTCAACCAGATCAATTCCGGCTTCATAATCGTCTTCAGTCATAAATTCGGCATAGGCCGCATCAATGACAAGCAAGATATCATCGCGCAAACCGTTGCGCAGGCGGGTCATTTCCGTTTTTGGAATGTAGGTGCCTGTCGGGTTATTCGGGTTGGCGACAAAAACAATTTTTGTTTTATCTGTTACAGCAGCCAGCATGGCATCGACATCGGTGGTTAAATCCGTTTCCATTGCGGTAACAGGCGTTGCCCCGGTTGCTTTGGCTGCAATGGGGTACATCAGAAAACCATGGTCGGAATAAAGCACTTCATCACCGGGGCCGGCATAGGCACGGCATAGTAGGCCGAGCAACTCGTCCGAGCCTGCGCCGCAGACGATGCGTTCTGCGTCCAGATGATATTTGGCAGCAAGTTTTTGGCGTAAGGCTGTGCAGCCGCCATCGGGGTAACGATGTTGGGTATCTGCGGCGGCTTTCATCGCCGTAATGGCGCTGGGGGCGGGGCCGAATGGACCTTCGTTGGAGGCCAGCTTGATGATGCGTTCGACACCTTCGATTGCAGATTCACCGCCTTTGTATGGCGTAATGTCCATAATACCTGGACGTGGTGTTAAGATACCCATTTTTCACTTCCCAATTTAGAAATTATGCTTAGGCGAGTTCGTCTGCGCTAAAGGGCACGGCGTAACCGCCCAGCTTTAATATTCCTTTAACAGACGCACCGTTTTTGTCGAGGAACTTTTTAACCTCGCTCGTGTCTTCATGCAGCACACAGTCTGCTTCGATCAGGAAAAGCCATTGATCATGCATGGCCTCATCGTGCCAGTGTCCGTGGACGGAAACATTAAGGTCACTGTCCTGAAAATGCGCTGCAACCGTGCGGATGCTAATTTCCTGATCAAATTCAAGCACTGTATAATATCGTTCATTGTCGGTATGGTCATCGGATGGTAAGCCGATGATCAAGGCCTCTTCATAAGTACCACGGACTTTTTCAGTTTGTGCAACCGGAAGACGGGATAAAATTTGCGGGGTGTTTTCCGCCTGAGAATAAAGGTGGCGCCACCAAGGATCCGAATCGGAAATGGTCGGAACCGGCAACACACCGATTGCCGCATCACCGTTTTTAACCGCACCGATCACACCACGAACCGAGGCATGAGACGTCATCGGTGTTTGCGAACCATATTGATCGCGCGCCAAATCCCAGTAAACGGCCCCCGGTTCCGGCATATAAACAGCCATGGCGAGATGGCCTTGCAGTTTAAGATAGGCCGACATGACCTCGCGCCAGATGCGGACCAAGGCCCCTTTGGGGAAAGGCCCGCTGTGGCGTGCGATTAGGCGGCGCAGGACTTCGGCCTCGCGGCCTGGGCGCAGCTTGATCCCTTCTGCGCCTTTGGCGGCGCGGACTTCTTCGACAACAAGGGCACGTGCCATCAACAGGTCGTGGACGGCATCGTCAATGCGATCAATTTCTTTTCTAAGTTCTGCGAGTCTGTTTTCGGACATCGTGCCTAATCCATGTTGTCGTCTAAATTTGTTGTTAGGAATAATCCGAAAGGGCGCGAAAGGCAAAGAAAACATTGACAGTTTGCCTTTCAAAAGCCTAGCTATCCCATCTATAAAGTACATTTATTTGAAAAAATTGAATCATGAGCATCGCAGATACCGCAAACAATAATCCGTATGAGGACGATTTTCCCACCCAAAAAGCGACTTTGGGTATGGATATGGCCATGCGTTTGGATTGCGGGGCGGAGCTGTCGAATTTCTCGATTGCTTATGAAACCTACGGCACCTTAAATGCGGATAAATCCAACGCTGTTTTGGTTACGCATGCCTTAACCGGGGATCAATTTGTCGCCGGTGTTAATCCGGTAACGGGCAAAGCCGGTTGGTGGTCGATTATGGTTGGACCGGGAAAGCCGATTGATACAGATCGCTATTTTGTCATTTGCACGAATGTGTTGGGGGGCTGCATGGGAACGACCGGGCCTGCTGCGCTAAACCCAGAAACAAACGAGCCGTGGGGCGTTGACTTCCCCGTGATTACCATTGGCGATATGGTGCGTGCACAGGCCTTGTTGCTGGATGATATGGGAATTGAAACGCTGTTCAGTGTCGTCGGTGGGTCAATGGGCGGGATGCAGGCGCTTGAATGGGCGGCGGCTTATCCAACGCGGGTTTTTTCTTGTGTGCCGATTGCAACAGCGGCAACGCATAGTGCACAGAATATTGCCTTTTACGAAGTTGGGCGTCAGGCCATAATGGCAGACCCGGACTGGTGTGACGGGCATTATCTGAAAGAAGGTAAAAAACCGCGCAGCGGCGTTTCGGTTGCACGCATGGCGGCCCATATCACCTATATGTCGGAAGCGGCTTTGACACAAAAATTCGGTCGACGTTTGCAAGATCGTGAAAAAGTAACCTTCGGATTTGAAGCCGATTTCCAAATTGAAAGTTATTTACGCCATCAAGGCAACAGTTTTGTCGAACGTTTCGATGCAAATTCATATTTGTATGTGACACGGGCGATGGATTATTTTGATTTGGCGACCACACATGGCAGCGGCCGTTTAGCCGATGTTTTCAATGGGACAGAAATTCGTTTCTGTGTGGTGTCCTTTTCATCCGATTGGCATTATCTGCCGGAAGAAAGCCGGGTGATCGTGCGTGGCTTAACGGGGGCCGGTGCCAATGTGTCTTATGTGGACGTTGTCAGTGATAAAGGCCATGATGCCTTTTTGCTGGAAGAACCGGCGTTTGAGCGGGTTATGCGCGGATTTTTGGACGATGCGGCACGTAAAAGGGGATTGATTAATGAATAATGCAAAAGCAATTCGTGTCGATCTCCAAATTATTGCCGATATGATTGAACCAGGTGCACGTGTTCTGGATGTCGGGTGCAGCGATGGTCAACTGTTGGAATATCTGGTCAAAGAAAAAGACGTGCGTGGCCGTGGACTGGAAATCAGCCCCAACGGCGTAAATGCGTGTGTTGCCAAGGGATTATCCGTAGTGCAAGGTGATGCTGAGGAAGACCTTGGATATTACCCGGATAACGGTTTTGATTTTGTTATTTTGAGCCAGACGTTACAGGCGACCCATCACCCGGATCAAATTGTCAAAGATTTGCTGCGTTTGGGCAAGCGCGCCATTGTGTCCTTTCCTAATTTTGGCCATTGGCGGGTACGTAGTTATCTGTTCTTTCAGGGGCGTATGCCGGTAAATGATAGCATGCCCTATCAATGGTATAATTCACCTAATACCCATTTCTGCACGATCAAGGATTTTATTGTCATGTGCGATGAGATGGGCGTGACGATCGAACGTTCCATAGCACTGGATGCCGATGGACAGGCGCACCGCATTCGGACCAATTTGTTCTTTGCCAACCTGCTGGGCGAACAGGCTGTTTTCCTGTTACGCAAAGATTAAGATTTTTCTGTATTGTGCGGGTGGTTTTGGCGTGTATGCCAGCTTTCCCGACTGGGCAGGGCGATCATGGTTTTTCGTTTGGTTTTTACGACACGTTGCGGATTGGCGGCATAAATTTGTTTTGTGGCTTCAACCAGACAGACCCCACCCAAACCGGGAAAAAAACGATAACCGATTTTTTCCCAAGCCAAGGCAGACCCCATAATCATGCGTGATTTGGAGGGGGGGATAAACAATGCCGGTTCTGAATGCAGAGGCGTAAACATGGTATCGCGCAACAGACTGTTGATCTGGCGGGGCGAGTAAGGACGGCCCATGCCAAATGGGGTGCGTTCCATACGCGCCCATATCCCTGTACGATTGGGGACCACGATCAAAACTTTGCCGCATCCGTTCAGGACGCGCCAAACCTCGCGCAGAAGGTTGCGTAACTGTTCGGAACATTCAACGGCATGAACGATTAAAACGCGATCAACGCTCAGGTCCGGCAGGGGTAAATCTGCTTCATCGACCAAAGTGGTTAATGATCTGTTTTCGTTGGGCCAGTGTAAAACCCCTTGGCTGGATGGCATAAAGGCAAGAGTGCGGCCCGCATCGCTTTTAAAAAGACCCAGATAAGGGGTTGTATATCCCAACCCCAAAATGGTTGATCCTTTGCAATCAGGCCACATTTCACGGATACGCCGCCGGATCATCCGGCGCGCCACACCGCCAAGGGCGGAGGAATAAAAATCCCTTAAATCAACGGCATCCATCCACATGAAGCAAATCCTGAGCGAGTAAGTCGAGAGAGAGAGAAGTTTAAAGGCAAAAACGTTTACTGTCATCTCTGTCGATAGGTTTTAGACGTGATTGTTGTATCGTCACAAAGACATGATATAGTTTTAACAACATCAAAAATACAAGGGAAGAAAGATGGCTTCACTGCAAATTGAACAAGTTCCCGTCTTATCCGACAACTACGTTTATTTGATTTATGATCCAGCGACACAAGCCTGTGCCTGTGTTGATCCGGCCGAATCTGCACCAGTTAAACGTCGCCTTGATGAGCTGGGTTGGCGTTTGACCCATATTTTGAACACCCATCACCACCATGATCACATTGGGGGCAATCTGACGTTAAAACAGGCGTATGAATGTCAAATCGTCGGGGCGGACAATGATCGTGCGCGCATTGACGGGATTGATATGGGCGTGAAAGATGGTGATGTTTTTGAATTCGGCAGTACGCGTGCCCATGTGTTTGAAGTACCGGGCCATACCCGTGGCCATATTGCGTTTTGGTTTGAAGACGATCATGCCCTTTTCTGTGGGGATACCTTGTTTGCCCTGGGCTGTGGACGTTTGTTTGAAGGAACCCCGGCCCAGATGTGGAACAGCTTGTCCAAATTAAAGCAGTTACCCGATGAAACACGTGTTTATTGCGCACATGAATATACCCAGTCAAACGCACGGTTTGCCCTGACGATTGATCCGAACAACGCGGCCTTAATCAGTCGCGCCCGTGAAATTGACGACCTGCGTGCACAGGGCCAACCAACAATTCCAGCACTGTTGGGCATAGAAAAAGCAACGAACCCTTTTTTACGCCCTGATGAAACCGGGGTGCAAAAGACCTTGGATATGGTGGGAAAAGACAGCGTCGAGGTTTTTGCAGAAATCCGTCACCGAAAAGATAATTTTTAAGTCGTCTCCGTTGAACACTGAAAGGGTCATCCTATGAAAATGCGTTATTCAGCCACATCGCCTTATGTCCGTAAGGCTTTGGTCTGTGCGAAGGAACTGGATTTGATGGACCGTATTGAACTGGAACCGACATTGGTGTGGGATCCGGCTACAGATATTGGCAATGTAAATCCGCTTGGGAAAATTCCGGCACTGACCTTGGATGATGGATATGTTCTTTATGACTCTCCGGTCATTTGTGAATATTTGGATGCGTTGGTGCCGGGCGTTGTATTGTTTCCTACACCGGGCAAGGCGCGTTGGAAGGCACTGCATTTTCAGGCTTTGGGGGATGGTATTTTGGATGCGGGTGTATTGCGCCTGTTGGAAGGCCGTCGTATGGACGGTGAAAAATCACAAGGCTGGATTGATCGTCAAGCGGCCTCTATTCAACGCGGGCTGGATGCGCTGGAACAGGAAATCGACGAGTTGTCCGGCGGGCCATTAACGATTGGCCAAATTACGGTGGCCTGTTGTTTAGGCTGGATTGACTTTCGTTTCCCGGATGACAAAATTCTGTCCACCCGACCAAAGCTGGCGGCATGGTTCGAAGTGTTTTCCGCCCGTCCGTCTATGGTTGAAACGGCCCCGAAAGAATGAGCGAGGCGGATCGTATTATTACCCAGTTAGGTCTGCAACCCCACCCGGAAGGCGGCTATTATGTCGAAACCTTTCGTGATGACCAGGGGGGCGAGCGTGGATCATGTACTGCGATTTATTATCTGTTGAAAGCCGGGGAAAGATCGCATTGGCATCGTGTGGATGCGGTTGAAATCTGGCATTGGTATGCTGGGGCACCTTTGAAGCTTTTTATCAGTCTGGATGAAAAAAAGGTCGACACGGTTGTATTGGGTTCCGATATCTTTAAAGGGGAGCGCCCCCAAGGCGTTGTGCCAAAGGATGCCTGGCAGGCGGCACAAAGCATGGGAGAATGGACTTTAGTTGGCTGTACGGTTTCACCGGCCTTTCAGTTTGAAGGGTTTGAAATGGCCGCGCCAACTTGGCAACCGGGAGATGGATAAATGCAAAGACCGGGTATAACGAGGGAGCGCTTGGTCGGGCTATGTATGCTCGGCGCTTTGCTGTTTAGCCCGGCATTGATTTCTTTGTTTGATCGGGGGGGCAGTACCACGTTTTTTGGCGTGCCTGTCTTGTTGGTCTATCTGTTTGGTGTCTGGGGCGGGTTGATCCTTGTGGCGGCGATTTTGATTATTCGGCGTCATTATGAAATGTTGGACCCCATCGACTTGAACGAGGAGGATTGAGGTGTCCAATACGGCTATTTTCCTCGCCTCTGCATTTTATCTGGCCTTGTTGTTTGCGATTGCCTATTGGGGCGATCGACGGGCAGAACAAGGCCGGAGCCTTTTAAAAAACCCAACTATCTATGCTTTGTCATTGGCGGTTTATTGTACAAGTTGGACCTTTTATGGGTCTGTAGGACGGGCTGCTTCGACAGGGGTTGGGTTTTTACCGATTTATATCGGCCCGACTTTGACTTTTTTACTCGGCTGGTTTGTCATCGGGAAAATTGTGCGCATCAGCCGGAAACACCGCATAACTTCAATTGCTGATTTTGTGTCTTCGCGTTATGGGAAAAGTCATGTCTTGGGCGGGCTTGTCACCATTATCGCGGTGGTGGGGATTATGCCGTATATCTCCATTCAGTTAAAGGCGGTCTGGACCAGTTACAATGTGTTGGTGGGGACGCAACATTTATCGGCCCCGGAAAGCCTGTGGGACGATAAAGCCTTTTATGTCGCGTTGATGATGGCAGCATTTACCATTTTATTTGGGACACGTCATATTGATGCGACCGAACAACATGAAGGCATGGTCACGGCCATCGCCTTTGAATCGATGATCAAGTTGCTGGCCTTTTTGGCGGTCGGTTTTTTTGTCAGTTATTCCATGTTCGACGGTGTGTCTGATATTTATGCACGCGCGGCAGCTCATCAGGATTTATCATCGCTTTTGACCATGAATGCAGTGGAAGGCAACTGGTTTTCCCTGACCTTGTTGGCAATGGTTGTGGTGATTTTCCTTCCGCGTCAGTTTCAGGTGATTGTGGTGGAAAATACGGATGAACGCCATTTGTCACACGCGGTATGGCTCTTTCCGTTGTACCTGTTGTTAATCAATCTGTTTGTGTTACCGATTGCATTGGGGGGATTGCTCTATTTCGATCAGGGCGGTGTTGATGCGGATACCTTTGTCCTTGCCCTACCCTTGGCAGAAGGGCATCCGTGGTTGGCCTTGTTTGTGTTTATCGGGGGGTTATCTGCGGCAACAGGTATGGTGATCGTGGCGGCCATTGCGCTTGCAACGATGATTTGCAATGATCTGGTCATGCCGATCCTGTTGCGCTATTTCAAGGCAAAATTGGAAGCACGCCGCGATATGAGCATGTTGTTGTTGTTCATCCGGCGCATGGCGATCTTGCTGATTTTACTGCTGGGATATCTTTATTATCGCATTATTGGCGAATCTTATGCGTTGGTGACCATTGGGTTGGTATCCTTTGCCGCAGCAGCGCAATTTGCCCCGGTGATTTTAGGCGGTATTTACTGGAAAGGGGGCACGCAGCGTGGGGCTATTGGCGGGTTGCTAGCCGGTTTTTTGGTTTGGGGCTATACGTTGGTCTTGCCCTCGTTTGCCTTGTCCGATTGGTTACCGATTGCCTTTGTCAATCAAGGGCCGTTTGGGATTGAGCTGCTGAAACCTTATAATTTGTTTGGAATGGGAGGGATGGATCATATCTCCCACGCGTTATTCTGGTCGATGATAGCCAATGTCGGGTTTTATATTTTGATTTCCCTGTTTGATCATCCCAGTGCGATTGAACGTATTCAGGCCACCTTGTTTGTAGAGGTGGACCAACAAACAGCGGTAAATCAAAATGTCGGTTTCTGGGGGGCGCAAGTTTCGGTCGATGAATTGCGCGATTTATGTGCGCGCTATATCGGTACAAATGCGACCCAACGTGCTTTTTTTGAACATGCGCAGCGACGCGAAATTGAGGTGGAAACATGGTCTCAGGCCGCGCCCTATACGGTGCGTTTTTGTGAACGGTTGCTTGCCGGTGCGATTGGTTCGGCATCAGCACGTGTCTTGGTGGCTTCTGTTGTGAAAGGCAAAGGGGCGAGTTTGGACGAAATGCTGGAGGTTTTAGACGAAGCTTCTCATGTGATTGAATATTCCCACCAATTGGAACAAAAATCGGATGCATTGGAACAAGCCCGCAATGAACTGCAACAGGCCAATGAACGTTTGATGCAGTTGGATCAGTTGAAAGATGAATTCTTATCTCATGTCGCCCATGAATTACGCACACCCTTGACATCCATTCGGGGCTTTACGGAAATCTTGCATGATAACCCCGATCTGGATATGGAACAGCGACAGAAATTTTTGCAGGTGATGGTCGAAGAAAGCCAACGCCTGACCCGTTTAATCAATCAGGTTCTGGATTTGGCCCGCATTGAGTCCGGACGAGAAACATGGGTTATTACCGAAGTGGAAATGCGCGATGTGATTAAACATGGCGTGGAAACCTTGGCGCAGGAATGTGAGAAAGAAAACGTTGAACTGAATGTGGATGTACCAAAATATCTTTCACTGGTATTGGGGGATAAGGATAAGTTGACGCAAGTGGTGATCAACCTGATTTCCAATGCACAAAAAATCTATAAGGGCAAAGGTGGGCGGATCGATATTCAGCTTGTTGATATGGGCAATCATGTCCGTGTTGCCGTAAAAGATCAAGGCCCCGGCCTGCATGAAGATGAATTGAATTTGGTGTTTGAGAAATTTTATCAGGCCAAGCAAATCGGAACAGGAAATCCAACCGGATCGGGGCTGGGATTGGCCATTTGCCAGCGGATTGTTTCGCATTTGGGGGGACGGATTTGGGTGGAAAGTGAATATGGTCATGGCGCGACTTTCTTTTTCACTGTCCCCTTTTCCGATCGGGCATTGAAGACTTGAGGGGATACGCCTAGGCAATCGCTAACAAAAAAGTGCGGGGTTATATTTGACCCTGCACTTTTGATTCTGTTATGGGAATGTGATTTGTTTTTCCCGTACACGCCCGGGGCGGGCGGCTTGTTCTTCCTGTGCTTCGATCTGTTTCCAGTTATCAAAGTCAACGGGATGGACATTGCGTTCATTTAGTAAAGTATCCAATCCGGCAGGGCCTGTTTTGTCGCTTTCGCCATTAAAGGCGTCAATGGCGATTTTTGCCATTTCCATCGACTCTTTACGGTTGGTTGGGATGGTACCTTGTGGGCCATGTTTACACCAGCCGGCAACGTAAACGCCATCTTCAACGACACCGTCATTATTTTGAACGATGGTTCCGTTCATGGGTAGGCCGGGGATGGGTGCTGTTTCATAACCGATGGCGGAAATAACTGTGGAAACGGAGATATCGAAAGTTTTCCCGGTGCCTTGAACGCGTCCATCGATCAAAGCGGTGCGTTCCAGTCGCAAACCTTCAACACAATCGGTGCCGAGAATTTCAATCGGTTTTGCCCAGAACTGTAAATGTAGTGTTTTTGCTTTACCATCACGGTCTTGTTCACTGAGGCCACGCAAAATCTCCATATTCTTTTCTTTGTTTTTTTGCGATTTGGGGTCTTCTTCTGTGGGGACTTCGGTTAAGTCGTCATTCAGAATAACGGGATGACAATGAGCAAGGTGCCCGAGCTCATTGGCTTCAGATGGGGTGAAGGCTGCTTGAGCAGCACCGCGCCGTCCGATCATATAAAAATCATTGAGTTGTGCTGCGCGAATGGTGTCTTCGGCATGTAGGCACAAGTCGGAACCTTCCATTTCTTCTGCCGATTTTGCCAGAACACGGACAATATCAATGGCAACATTTCCATTACCGATAATGGCCACCCCATTGGGGCCGAGTTTCGTGGCGAGGTTCACAAAATCAGGGTGACCATTATACCAGCCGACAAAGGCACTGGAACCATAAACACCGCTTAAGTCTTCGCCCGTTATTCCCATTTTTCGATCCACGGAGGCACCGATGGCTAAAAAGACGATGTCATATAGGTCTTTTAGCTCATCGTACGTTACATCGCGGCCAACTTCGACATTACCGACAAAACGCACATTGGTGTTTTGCATGGTGCGTTCAAATTGTCGGGTGACGTTTTTGGTGCCTTGATGATCAGGGGCAACACCGGCGCGTACCAGACCAAACGGTGTCTGTAAGCGTTCGATAATGTCGATTTGGCAATCGGGAAGTTTCTTTGAAAAGGTATCGGCGGCGTAAAAGCCACTGGGGCCAGAACCGATGATGGCGATTTTTGCTGTCATAGGGTCAAACTTTCTTGCAGGGGCGGGGAAGACATGCCGTTTTCCAATCCGCCAAATCGGTTAAAGAAATAAGGGCTGGCGTCAGGTAAGGGACCTTCGGCCGTTTCTAACAAGGATTCAAGGTGCCTTTCTGCACTGGGCGCACAAAGGCGATATAGGTTTGCGCATAAGGTGGCAGCGGTGGAACCGGGCCAATCAGCGTGCAGTAAGTCATCAGGTAACATTGGATCGCGCAGCATAATCCGGCGATATTCGTGGATTAAAAGGGTGCGCACGAGGAAACTGCTTTCCGGATCAATGGTGCCTTCTGCACTTAGTGCATGGTAAAGCGGGCGAAAAGCATCCAGAAAATGATTATAATCTTGGGCTAATTGATCCAAATCCCAACTGCTGTGAACCATATTGCGATGGGGGGCGGTGCCGCTGTGACGGTCTGCACGCGCAGCCATTGTCACCACGTTTTCTTCAACATTCATATCCTGAATAATTTGGCGAACCGCCCGAATATCTGCCGCCGGGTGAGCAAATACATTGGGGGCGACGTTACCAAAACCCAACCAGAGGAATTCACGACGCAGTTGATCGCGTTGTTCCTGTGTCAGATTGGATTTGTTTGCAATGACCATCAGCCATTCACCATTCCAGCTGCGATGAGGCGAGGCATAAATGCGTCGGTGAGCCGTTTCAAACCGCCGTCGACCGATCTCGGTCAGTTTGTAGTAGCTACGGCGTCCGATTTGTGTGGCACTGAGCCAATCGTCTTTGGATAGGCGAAAGACGGCAGTACGTACCATGCGTTCGCTTAAACCCAAAGGTTCAACAAGGTTGATCAAACTGCCAAGCCATACTGCCCCACCATGGGGAAGGATGGCGTCGCCGTATACGGTGACCAATAATGATTTGGCACGCAGCGTGGTTTTGTCGCGCAAGTCCAATATGGCATCATGTATTTTTTTATTTTTTATCATGGCAATTCGATTATTCCGTCTTGAAAAGAGAGTTTGTCCGCATCAATTCATAGCATAATGAGGCTGTTCTTTCAGCGTTATCTCTTGAGTGATATAATAGTTACACTTTTTATATGTGTCACCATAAAAAGTGTAACATAATGTAATTTGTATCATTGGAAACAAATTATAAAAAATAAAAAAATATATAAATACATAGAGTAATAAAGGGTTAAGGACTCTTCTTTGGAGAGGGTTTAAAAAGGATTTGACAGGAATTAATATGATACACTATTCTATTAAAAGAATCATTAAATGTGTCATAAGATGATTTTTAGGCGGATAGACGCCAATCTGAATTTGAGATAAACAGTGGAGGAAACTGATGGCTAACTGGAAAACGTACGATAAAGGCGATGAATTGCCTGAAGAGTACAAGAAGCTTTTATTGAATTTGATGAGCTTCCAGGCAGACTCTGAATATGCTGGTGCGCAGCGTGTTGCAGAAAATATGCGTTTTGCACCGCGCCCGGAAGAGGCTTACCGCCTGTCCAAGAAAGTAATGGAAGAAATGGGTCATGGCTATTATGTCTGGAACCTGATGTCTGACTTGGGTGTGGACGTAAATGCACGCTTGCGTGAACTGGTGACGAATCCGAATAACCCAGACCCGCAAAAAGTAACAGTTATTAACGGCTTCCGTAAGGAAAACTGGTCAAAACTGTTTGAATGCTGGGAAGATGTCGCCCTGTTCTCTACCGTGGTAACCCCGGCGGCTGTCGCCTTCCTTGGTCAGTATCGTGAATGTTCTTATTTACCTTGGGCGCGCGTGAATGTGCGTATCCATAAAGAAGAATACGGTCATCTTGCTTTCGGTGTTTGGGCGTCCAAGCGTTGTATTGAATTTGGTGGTGAAGAAACCCGTGAATTCATGCAGAAGCGTATTGAGAAATTTATGAAAGTCGGTCTTGGCTTTTATGGTCGTCCTTCAACAGGGGACAAGCAGTCTGCTATGTTCGACAAATATTACGAATACGGCATTAAAGTGAAAAAACCGGAAGAGTTGCAGGCAGAATATCTGGAACTGCTGGAATCACGTTTGAAAGAAGTGGGGCTGGAAGTGCCGCAAGGTGTGGAAGCCGACTATGACATGCGTGTCGGATATGAAGCGGCGGATCTGGATGATCAAGTGTCCAAGGCTGCTGTCTAAGCAATAACGTAAAATACGAAAGACAAGGAGGGTTCGCTATGATTCCAGAGTTGCCCAATACACTTTTTTCGAACGGACGCAGTGTGTTGTCCAAATTTGGCTATGTCCACTTTGAAAATGGCCAGGGTCGTGATGACTGGGCAGAGATGTGGGAACACTTAAGGGGCGATTTTCCTTTGCCACTGGAGGCTGTTCCCAGTTTTGATGATCTGGAGGCAACTGTTCAGCAGGCTGCACGTGAATATATGAAAGTGCGCTTGTTGGCGGACCATTATCTGGATGATTGCGAACGCCTTCATGTTCGTATTTTTAACGGTAGTATTGAAACCGATTTGGTTGAAGATTATGCTGTGGCACGTGATCGCTATGAGCATAGTGTCGAAGAATTTGGGGAGACGCGTGAAATGGTTCAGAAACTGCTGAGTAAACGCGCGGCCTAACCTGTTGGAAAGTCTGTGCCTTCCTTGATGGGGAAGGGAAGTCCAAAATGGAAGGTGCAGTCTTTAATTGTTAATCAAAAGAATGGTGATTTTTTTTGCTTGACGATTAGTTTTTATTGAAATAGTTTCAATTGAAACAAATAAGAAAGAGGAATATCCAGGCTATCTGGGTAAAAAATCTCACAGGATCAGACTTTTGCGTGCAATGTTTTGATGTAGATCATGTGGCTCGCAAACGTTCCGCTTAAGCTGATCGGACTAAACTAAAAAAAACAAACGATATATTGTCTATTTGGGAGGCAAACAAATTATGACTTCACGTCACAATCAAGTTAAGAAGACCGTAGCTGCACTGGGAATGGTTGCTGGTGCAATGGCATTTGGCGCAACAACGTCGGATGCTGCGGATCCGATCAAAATCGGGACTTTCCTGTCCGTAACGGGGCCGGCTTCATTTTTGGGCGATCCGGAACTGAAAACACTCGAACTCTACATTGAAGAATTGAATGCCAATGGTGGTGTGTTGGGCCGTCAGGTTGAACTGATTCAATATGACGTTGGTGTTGATTCCAAAAAAGCGATTACAGCTGTAAAACGCTTGGTCAGCCAAGATGAAGTTGACGTAATTGTGGGTGGTTCTACATCCGGTGCGACAATGGCGGTGATTCCGATCGTTGAAAAATCACAAGTACCGTTTATTTCGTTGGCAGGTGCAGTTGCGATTGTTGAACCCGTCAAAAAATGGACGTTCAAGACACCGCATACTGATAAAATGGCATGTGGCAAAATCTTTGAAGATTTACAGTCGCGTGGCTTAAACGATATTGCCATGATTTCCGGTACGGGTGGATTTGGTAAATCTATGAAAGGCCAGTGCGAGAAATTGGCTCCGGCCTATAAAATCAACATTAAAGTCTCTGAATCTTATGGTCCTAAAGACACAGATATGACGGCACAGTTGACGAAGATTAAAGGCGTTGATGGTGTACAAGCTGTTGTGAACGCTGGTTTTGGGCAAGGCCCGGCGATTGTGACGAAAAACTATCGTCAGCTTGGTATGACCGCACCGCTTTACCAATCTCATGGCGTTGCGTCCAAGAAATATATCGATTTGGCGGGTGAAGCGGCCGAAGGTGTTCGTCTTCCTGCAGCGGCCCTTTTGGTTGCAGATATGCTACCGGATTCAGATCCGCAAAAAGCTGTGGTTCAAGCCTATACTAAATCTTACAGTGAAGCCTATGGTGGTTCTGTTTCCACATTTGGCGGTCATGCTTACGACGGTCTGCAAATTGCGGTTGCCGCGATTACACGTGCAGGCAGCACAGATAAAGCAGCTGTTCGTGATGAGATCGAAAAAACCAGTGGCTACATCGGTACAGGTGGTGTCGTGAATATGACGGCAGAAGACCATCTTGGTCTGGACCTGTCTGCGTTCAAGATGTTGGAAATCAAGAACGGTAACTGGTCTATCGTTAAATAACGTCGAATTTTGGGGGAGGGTTATCCCTCCCTCAATTTTCTAAAACGTCCTGTTTCTTTGGCTTTGTCCAAGAAGCAACAGGTGAATTATATCCGCAAGAAAGACGTAAAAAATGTTCGCAGAATTCCTGCAATTCCTTTTTTCCGGTATTACGTTGGGGGCAACATACGCGCTGGTTGGGCTCGGTTTCTCCATCATCTACAACGCATCGCACGTGATCAACTTTGCGCAAGGCGAGTTTGTCATGTTGGGCGGAATGGGAACCGTTTTCTTTCTCGGCCTCGGTTTGCCGATGCCGATTGCCATTCTGGCTGCGATTGCATTGACCACCCTTTTTGGTTTTGGTCTGGAAAAATTTGCGATTGCCCCGGCGCGTGGTGCGTCCGTCGTTACTTTGATTATTATTACAATCGGTGCATCAATTGTTATGCGCGGGTTGGCCCAGGTTTTTTGGGGCAAGGAATTCCACGCCGTTCCCTCATTCAGCGGGGATGAGCCGATCAATATTGCAGGGGCCACGATTTTACCGCAAAGTCTCTGGGTGTTGGGTGTGACAATCTTGCTTGTATTTGCCTTGCGTTACTTCTTTGACAAAACCATGATGGGTAAAGCGATTATCGCAACATCATTAAATCGTGATGCTGCCCTGTTGATGGGGATTAATGTCAAACTGGTGCTGTTTATCAGTTTCGGTTTGTCTGCTGCCTTGGGGGCGATTGCCGGGATATTGGTGGCTCCGATTACCCTGACGAACTTCGAAGCTGGTATCATGCTGGGACTGAAAGGGTTTTGTGCAGCTATCCTTGGTGGATTGGGTAATGGTATGGGCGCGGTTGCCGGTGGTATGATTGTCGGCATTGCCGAGGCAATGGGCGCGGGCTATTGGGTGTCAGAATATAAAGACGCCGTTGCCTTTATCCTTATTCTTCTCGTCCTGTTCTTTAAGCCGAGCGGTCTGTTTGGTAAAACCGGAACGGAGCGCGTGTAATGATGATGAATTTGAAATCAGCAAGAACAGGCGGTATTTTAGTTCTTTGCGCCGTTATTGCGATCCTTCCTGTGTTCTTGAGCAATGCGTTCCAATATGAGATTGCCATTCTTATCGGTTTTAACGCGATTGTTTGTATCGGTTTGAATCTTTTAATCGGCTATGGCGGGCAAATCAGCCTGGGACATGGGGCATTTGTGGGTCTTGGGGCCTATGGCAGTGCAATTTTGACCATGAATCAAGGGTGGGACCCGCTTCTTTCAATGGTCGTCGCGGCGCTCTTTACTGGTTTGCTTGCCTTTGTCATTGCACGTCCGATCCTGAAATTAAAAGGGCATTATCTGGCAATGGCGACTTTGGGGATGGGGATCATCATTTCCATTGTGATCAATACCGAAGATCAGATGACCGGTGGCCCGGATGGTATGTATGTGGACGGTTTGTCCTTTATGGCAACGCAAATTTACTGGTACTGGTTGGTCGGCGCTCTTTTGGTGTTCAGTGTATGGGCTTCTCTTAACCTGATCCACTCGCCTATCGGTCGTGCCCTGCGTGCGGTTCATGGGTCTGAAGTGGCAGCTGAAGTTGTGGGCGTCGATACCACGCAATATAAGGTCTTGATTTTCGTGGTCTCTGCCGTGTTTGCCAGTATTGTTGGCAGCCTTGGTGTTTATTATTCGAATTTCGTTACCCCTGATATTGCGGGTTTCTTCCACTCCATCGAATTGGTGGTGATGGTGGTGTTTGGCGGTATGGCCTCCACCTTTGGCGCGGTTATTGGGGCAGCTATTTTAACGACCTTGCCGCAATTTCTGACCTTCTTGCATGATTATGAACATCTGGTCTTTGGCTTGATCTTAATGCTGACCATGATTTTCCTGCCCAAAGGCCTGGTACCCAGTATCGTCGGCTTGTTGAAGAAGGGAGATAAGTCATGACCCTTTTGAAAGTCAATAATCTGAGCATTGAGTTTGGTGGTGTTCGTGCCATTGATGATTTATCGTTCACGATTAATCCAGGGACCATTCATTCGATCATCGGGCCAAACGGGGCAGGGAAAACAACTTTATTTAACCTGATCACCGGGGTTTATACGCCAACCAGTGGCACAATCCTTTATGATGATGAAGGGGTAACTGGGTTTAAATCTTATGAACTGGCGGCGCGTGGTATGTCGCGAACGTTCCAGAATTTGCAGATTTTCTTTAATATGACGGCAATTGAAAATGTGATGGTCGGTGCTCATTTGCATTTGAACCGAGGGTTTCTTTCCTCCTTTTTCGGGCTTCCGTCCATTAAGGCCGGTGATCGACATTGTCGGGAAACCTGTTTGGAATTGCTGGATTTTGTCGGACTTAAAAAATATGCAGATACCGATACGGAAAGCATGCCTTATGGGGCGCTCAAGCGTTTGGAAATTGCGCGTGCGTTAGCTTCCAAGCCAAAGATTTTGTTGTTGGATGAACCTGCTGCAGGTCTGAACCCGGCAGAAAGCCGCGAGATTGACGAAGTTATCAAGAAAGTGGCAGAGCGCGGGATTACGGTTGTTCTGGTGGAACATGACATGAAAATGGTGATGGAAATTTCAGACCATATCCTTGTCCTTGATTACGGACGCAAACTGACGGAAGGCACCGCACTTGAAGTGCGTAACAATCCGGACGTTATTGCGGCATATTTGGGGGGCTAAGGCAATGTTGAAAATTCAAAATCTCACCAGCCATTACGGACGTATTCAGGCCTTGCACGGGGTTGATCTGGAAGTCAACGAAGGCGAACTGGTTGCCTTGGTTGGTGGCAATGGGGCAGGAAAAACCACTTTGTTGCGCACGATTTCGGGGTTGCAGGATGCCAGTGGCGGTTCGGTTACCTTTGAAGGAAACGATATCACCAAGATGGTGGCCAATAAACGGGTTGGGCTGGATATTGCGCAGGTACCGGAAGGCCGTCAGGTCTTTACCGCCCTGTCAGTGGAAGACAATATTCGTTTGGGGGCTTTTATTCAAAAAGACAAAGCCCAGATTGCGACTGATCTTGAAAAAATGTATGCGCGTTTTCCTATTTTGAAAGAAAAACGTAACCAAGCTGCCGGGACACTTTCCGGTGGGCAGCAACAAATGCTGGCGATGGCGCGCGCGCTTATGTCACGCCCCCGTTTGTTGTTGCTGGATGAACCCAGCATGGGCCTGTCGCCGGTGTTGGTGATGGAAATTTTCGCAATTATTGAAGAACTCAAGGAACAGGGTGTGACCATCTTTTTGGTGGAACAGAACGCCACGGCAGCGCTGCGTGTTGCTGATCGTGGTTATGTGATGGAAACCGGAAAAATCACACTGACGGGTAGTGGGGAAAATCTGCTGAATGACGAAACTGTCAAAGCAGCCTACCTAGGTATTTAATTGGAATAATGGAACTTTAAGCAATGACAAAGAATTTTGCATCCGCAGCCGATTTAGACGAAAAGCAGGTTTCTTTCGAGAAATTGGGCGAAGGTCTGTACGCTTATACGGCTGAAGGTGACCCAAATACCGGCATTATCATCGGTGATGATGGTGTGATGGTTATTGATACGCAGGCTACACCGACAATGGCACAAGATGTCATTCGCCGTATTCGTGAGGTGACGGATTTACCGATCAAATATGTACTGATGTCGCACTATCATGCGGTACGTGTGATGGGGGCTTCTGCTTATAATCCTGAACAGATTATTGCGTCTCAACCCACCTATGATTTGATTGTGGAACGGGGCGAACATGATTTCAAATCCGAAGTCGGTCGTTTCCCGCGTTTGTTCAACGACGTTGAATCTGTGCCCGGTCTGACATGGCCGACAATGGTGTTTGAAGGCAAGATGACCATTTTTATGGGCAAACGCCGTGTGGAAATTATCCATGCGGGTCGTGGACATACTGCAGGGGATACGATTGCATGGCTGCCGGATGACGGGGTGTTGTTCTCCGGTGATTTGGTTGAATTTGGGGCGACGCCTTACACAGGGGATGCCCATTTGGAAGACTGGCCGAAAACCTTGAATGTTTTGCGTGATTTAAAACCGCAAAAACTGGTTCCAGGGCGTGGTGCGGCATTGATGACACCTGAACTCTGCGAACAGGCAATTGCTGAAACACAGGATTTTCTGGAATCCATGTATGGAGCTGTTAAAAAAGGTCGCGCAGAAGGTAAGGATCTGGGGCAAATTTACAAAGACGCATATGCTACGCTTAAGCCGAAATTTGGCGATTGGGTGATTTTTGATCACTGTTTGCCCTTTGATGTGACACGTGCCTTTGATGAAGCCGGTGGGTTGGATCATCCGCGCATTTGGACCGCAGAACGCGATGTCGAGATGTGGAAAGCACTCGAAGAAGTCGAATAAAACGCATAACTGAAACGATTTTTGAATGGGGGTCTGACATGACCAAAGCCATTACTATTATGAAAAGAGAACACCTAAGCTTGAATACAGTCTTGCATGTTCTCAATCAACTTGTGCTGGATCTGGAATCGGGGCGTTTGCGTTCTGACGATGTCGATTATGAATTGATCGAAAAAATCATGCATTATATTGAGGAATTTCTCGATACGATGCACCACCCGAAAGAAGACAATTATCTGTTTCCGGCTTTATTGAAAAAAACGTCTGAGGCCAATGATGTGATTCTGGAACTTCAGGAACAGCATCAAAAAGGGGTGGAGCACCGCAAACGTCTGGAAGTGCATATCCAAGCGATGAAGGACAAGCATCCCGGTCAGACCGAAAAAGTTATTGATGCCTTGAAAGATTATCTGGCGGCACACCGTGCGCATATGAAGCTGGAAGATACAGTCGTTATTCCGCTTGCTGAACGGGTTTTGACAGAAGAAGACTGGGCACCGATTGACGCGGCATTTAATGAAAATAAGGATCCTGTGTTTGGCGATATTCCGCAAAACAAGTTCCGCAAACTTTTGTCTGATATCACGTTTCTTGCGCCTGCACCCATTGGATTAGGCGGAGGCAGAAAATAGTTCTCCTAGGCTGTCGAGAGTGTAATGCCTTCCAAGGCGGCCTGACTTTACTGACCGGGTTCTTTGCTAAGAACCCGGTCTTTTTTTATTTGAATTAGGCGATCTCAAGCGCGGCGATCATTCCCGCAGCGGCGTGATCAAGGATATGGCAGTGAAACATCCAATGACCCGGATTGTCCGCAACAAAAGCAACGTCAACCGTTTCGTTGGGATAGAGCAAGACGGTGTCTTGCCACATGGGCGTTTCAAGTTTTTTGCCGTTGCGCGCTAAAACCTGATAGGTGTGCCCATGTAAATGGATCGGATGTATCCAGCTTGTTTTATTTTGCAGGCTGAAGATATAGGTTTTCCCGAGTTTGAGCTGATACAGGCGCTTTGCATTGTTGAGGTCTGCTAGACTGGTATAGACATTTCCGTTGGTGGCCCAGACAACACCGTTTTGTTGGGCAAGGTTACGCAGTGGGGTTTTTTGATCACCATTTAGGCGTGCGCTTGCAAGTTGCCCCATTGCACCACCTTCGTAAACGATTGTCTTGTGTTCTGCATTGCCCAAGTTAGGGACAGACAATGGGTTGGGAGCCAATATAGCCGGTGCAGCGGTGCGGGCTTTGCCTTTGCCGGAAATGTTAAAATGTGCGAGGGGCAGAGGTTCGCCACGATAAGTCGTGTCAAGGACATCGACGCCTTCTGCGCTCTCACCATCTATATCCAGAATAAGGTCTGCGCGCATACCGGGACCAAGCCGCAAGATGTTTTCAGATAATTTTTTTGGTGTCACAGGTTGACCATCAAAGGCAATGACCCATGCGTTTAAATTGGGGAAACGTGGCGTATACAGCCGGGCATTGGAATTGTTGATAAGGCGCAGACGAATACGTGACCCGTTGCGGACATCAAAAGAAGGGTAATAGGTTCCGTTAATTGCAGTGACGTTACCGAGCCGCCCGCCATGCGCTTTATCATGCAGGTTCTGAAAATCATTGATGATTTGTCCGTCTTCTCCAAGACGCCAGTCATCCAGCATCCAAACTAGTTCCTGATCAATATCAAGAGGCTGATCTTCTTCGACAATTAAGACACCGCTTAACCCCCGATCAACCTGTTCAGCACTGTTTAAATGAGGGTGGAACCAAAATGTTCCACTGTCTATGGTATTGAAACGATAGCGAAATTCTTCGTTTGGATGAACAGGAGGTTGGGTGATAAAGGGCACACCATCCATGTTATTTGGGACGCGTACACCATGCCAGTGGATGGAACTGGCAACATCCAGATTGTTTTTAAATAAAATATCCAGATTGTCGCCCTGTTTGACACGTATAACAGGACCGGGAACAGTACCATTATAGGACCAGACATCTGTTTGTGGATATTTGTCGGGTAAAATCTGTGCGGATGATTTTTGCGCTGTCAGCTTATGGGACCCAGTTGGTGCGGCAAACGCGGAGAAGGGCATACCAGCTGATAATGCAGCACAGGCGGAAGTGTGTAAGAATTGACGTCTTGAAATTTTCATACAGATACTATTTACGCGAAATACGGATAAAATATGGCGGGTTTAGTAAGCGTGCTGTTTTAAGGAATCATACAAACCGTTTGCTTTCAGGCGACGTAAGGCCACCGCCATTTTATGTGCTTCTTCTTGTCTGCTTTTATGAAAGAATAAATAAGACGGCGTACTGTGCAGTGGGGGATTAAGCAAGAGGAAGGAATGATCTTTCCGGTTTTTAAGCAAGGTATTGGCGATTGTTTTAGAAAGCAAAACAACATCAACACGATCGATTTCCAACAAATTAAACAACTGCATATGATCGTTTACTTTGGTGACATTGGTGTTTGTTGGGACATTAACGTCAAAAATTTTCCATCCTGCGGGGTATGCCACTTTATAGGGAGCGAGGTCGGCCCAGCTTTTTACAATTATGTTGTCGCGTTTGGTAATGGCGATGAAGTCAATATGGAGAACGGGCTCGTCCATTTTGATAATATTGGGATAACGTTCTTCCAATATGCGTAAACGAAGGCCATTGGCATCAATACGTCCCTCATTTAGTTCGACCAAAGCGCGGCGAGAAGGAATTGTAACGATTTTAGCCTCTAGTTTTGCTTCGCTCAGTAATTCAGGTAACAGCGCTTCCAGAAATACATTGTTTTGTTCAACTGATATGGTGAACGGGCTCGCATAACCTGTTGCGGAGACAAAGTTGAGCAAGAGTAAAATGAAGATAACGAGGCGAGGCATGTTGTGTTGATCACTTAGGGGTTGAATAGTGTTGTTTGTGTTTATCCTACATATATGATGGGGATAGAGCTAGGCAAAAAAAAGAGGCTCCAAAGAAGCCTCTTAAAAAAAATCTAATTTTTGTTAGAAAATCAATCTTTGGGTCGGATATCTGTTACCCGTTGTGCCTTGCCTTGTGAACGTGGGATAGCACCCGGTTCCAGCACTTCGATTTTGGTTGAAATGCCAATATAGGATTTAATGTGATGGGACAGGTTCTTTTTAATGTCATCGTCATTTTCCTGACCGCTTTCATTACGTTCGACCTGCACTTTCAGTTTATCCAGGTGTCCGTCACGCGATAAAACCAGATGATAATGCGGGCTGAGACGTTCATCACGCAGCACCTGTTCTTCGATCTGACTGGGGAAGACGTTGACGCCGCGAATGATCATCATATCATCTGAACGTCCGGTGATTTTGTCAAAACGACGCATGGTGCGTGCGGTACCCGGCAAAAGGCGGGTTAAATCTTTGGTCCGGTAACGGAAGACCGGCATGGCTTCTTTAGTTAATGATGTAAAGACCAGTTCGCCCATTGTGCCGTCTTCAACCGGATTGAAATTATCATCGACGACTTCGGGGTAGAAATGATCTTCCCAAATGGTCGGGCCGTCTTTGGTTTCCAGACATTCCTGCGCAACGCCTGGGCCGATGACTTCGGACAGGCCGTAAATGTCCAGACAGTCAATGCCAAGGCGGCTTTCCATTTCATCGCGCATCTTGTTGGTCCAGGGTTCCGCCCCAAAGATCCCGCAGCGTAATTTTATGGCGCGTGGGTCCAGTCCTTGACGTTCCATTTCATCTGCCAGAACAAGCATATAGGACGGGGTGACCATGATAACGTCAGGGTCGAAATCGCGGATCAATTGAACCTGTTTTTCGGTTTGCCCGCCGGACATGGGAATGACGGTACAACCCAATTCTTCTGCCCCGTAATGTGCACCTAACCCCCCTGTAAACAAGCCGTAACCATAAGCGACATGAACCCGGTCACTATGATTAACACCTGCTGCGCGCAAAGAACGTGCAACCACACCGGCCCAGACTTTCAGATCCTGCTTGGTGTACCCCACAACGGTCGGTTTCCCGGTGGTGCCAGAGGATGCATGAATGCGCACAATAGATTCCATCGGGACGGCGAAACTGCTGAACGGATAAGCCTTGCGTAAATCTTCTTTGGTGGTAAATGGAAATTTTTTAAGATCGTCCAGATGCTTCAGGTCATCGGGGTGGACATGCGCGTCCACACATTTTGCACGATAATATGAAACGTTGTTATAGGCATGGTCCAATGACCATTTCATGCGCTTGAATTGAAGTGAACGCAGCTCATCCACGCTTGCTTTTTCGATAGGGTCCAGTTCCCCGATTAAAGGGATATCCGTATGTTGCATAATTTAGTTCCTCCCAAACATTCCCTGTTGGTCATTTTATAACAATTAATCTGTGTTTTTTATATGTTTATATGCGTTCGATGATGGTGGCGATGCCTTGACCGACACCGATACACATGGTGCAGAGGGCATAACGCCCCTTGCGGCGTTCCAGTTCATAAAGGGCGGTGGTGATTAAACGCGCACCACTCATCCCCAAAGGGTGACCCAAGGCAATGGCCCCGCCATTGGGGTTGACGTGTTCGGCATCATCAGCCACACCGAGTTCGCGCAGAACAGCCAATCCCTGTGATGCAAATGCCTCGTTCAGTTCGATCACATCCATATCGTTGATGGATAGGCCAGCTTTTTCCAAAACCTTCTGTGATGCAGGTGCCGGACCGATCCCCATAATGCGCGGTTCTACTCCGGCGGTTGCCATTGCGACAACGCGGGCACGGGGCTTCAATCCCAACTCACTTGCCTTTTCTTCGGATGCAAGCAACAAAGCGCAGGCCCCGTCATTCACACCGGAGGCATTGCCCGCTGTGACACTGCCGCCGTCACGAAACGGGGCGCGCAGGCCTGCCAATGTTTCCAGTGTCGTGTCGGCACGTGGGTGTTCGTCCGTATCAACGATTTTGGGATCACCTTTGCGTTGAGGAATAGTAACAGGGCAAATTTCTTCTGCCAGTCGGCCTGCATCCTGTGCGGCTTTGGTTTTTTGTTGGGATCGCAAGGCAAAGGCGTCTTGATCTTCGCGGCTGACGTTGAAATCTTCGGCAACATTTTCTGCTGTTTCGGGCATGGAGTCCGTGCCGTACTGTTTGTCCATCAGTTTGTTGACGAAGCGCCAGCCAATAGTGGTGTCATAAACGGCATTGGCGCGGGAAAAGGCGGTTTCTGCCTTGGGCATAACAAAGGGGGCACGCGACATGCTTTCCACACCACCGGCAATCATAAGTTCGCAATCGCCAGCCTTGATGGAGCGTGCAGCCAGTCCGACAGCATCCATACCGGACCCACACAAACGATTGACTGTTGTCCCCGGAACTGTCGTAGGCAAACCAGCCAGCAAGGCGGACATGCGCGCAACGTTGCGGTTATCTTCGCCAGCCTGATTGGCGCAGCCGTAGATCACATCATCAATCGTGGACCAGTCAACGGTTTGGTTACGAGACATGAGCGCTTTCATGGGGATTGCTCCCAGATCATCGGCACGGACTTTAGACAAGCTGCCGCCATAACGCCCGATTGGTGTACGAATGGCATCAATAATGTAAGCTTCACTCATTTTTTTGTTTCCTCTGTGTCCGGGATCAACTGTCCCGAAATCGTTCTTGATCGTCCTCTAAACAGGGCAACAATCGTGCCGTCCTGTTTGGTAATTGTGATGTCATAGATGCCCGAGCGTCCCATCAGGATGGTTTCCTTGGCCACGGCTGTCAGAATGTCGCCTTCATGGCTGGGCGCGCTGTAGGTGATGTCGCAGCCCGAGGCCACGGTAACTTTGTTATAGGTATTGCAGGCATAGGCAAAGGCCGTATCGGCCAAGGCAAAAGTTGCCCCACCGTGGGTCATGGCATACCCATTGAGCATATCTTTGCGCACGGTCATAGTGGCCTTGGCATATCCCGGTGCAATCTCGGTAATCTTAATCCCCATGGATTGGGCCATTTGATCATTCGGGTACATGATATCGACAGCGGCCTGTGCCCATGTTTGTGCTGGCTTAGTCATGGAAATATTGTCCCGTATTGACTTTGCGCCGCAAAAGGATAGAGGCCCGATACCGGTCTTCGCCGTAGGTCCGTCCCATATTTTCAATGACGGCACTGATATAATCTGGCCCGATTTCATCAGCCCAGGCCAACGGGCCTTTCGGATAATTCACACCCTTTTGCATGGCAAGGTCCACGTCAGCGACGCTGCACACTTGTTTGTGAACGGTATCTGCGGCTTCGTTGATGATCATCGCGACAGTGCGCGCGACAATTAGACCGGGGATATCGTCCAGAACGCTGACGTCGATACCTAACGATTGGAAAAGACCGCAAGCTTCTGCCACATGTTCTTCGTCTGCGGTGTCTGACGGGGCAATCGTGATGCGTGTGGCCTTTGTGTAATCAATGGCGAGGTCAAACAGCACAAGGGCTTCGTTTTCCTCCATAACCATGGAGGCTTCCAGCTCACTTGCCAGCATACCCGGTGTCAGCATTAAATGCGTATGTCCGACAATGATGCGGTCCACCATGCTGTTTTCGTCATCAATGCGTTCCACATCCAGTCCGGCCTTGATCATACGTTCCACCAGAACCTCGGCAGGGCCGAGATCACCTTCGACAATGATCTTCGATGGCTTTAAACCTTTATCTGCGGTATGGGCCACGGCTTTGGGCGCGTTATCGCCATACTCGTAAAACCCACGGCCTGATTTGCGTCCTAAAAGACCGCCATCGACCAGTTCCTTTTGAATAAGGGATGGCAGGAAGCGGGGATCGTTATAAAATTGCCCCCACGTGGTCGTTGTCACAGCATAGTTTACGTCCAAGCCGATCAGGTCCATCAGTTCAAACGGCCCCATGCGAAATCCGCCAACTTCTTTTAAGGCATTGTCGATGGTGGCAATGTCTGCACCACCTTCTTCAAGGACACGCAAGGCCTCAGCATAAAAGGGACGCGCCACACGGTTGACGATAAAGCCCGGTGTGGATTTGGCATGGACCGGTTTTTTACCCCAAGACAGGCTTGTTTCGTAAACGCAATTAGCAACTTCTTTTGCAGTTGTAAGGCCTGAAATAACCTCGACCAATTGCATGACTGGTGCAGGATTGAAGAAGTGCATACCGACTAAACGACTGGATCGTTTCAGTTTTGCACCAATTGCTGTTAATGAAATAGATGACGTATTAGAAGCGATAATGGTGTCATCAGAACAGATCTCTTCCAACTGGGCAAAAACGGTTTGTTTAATTTCTAGATTTTCAACAATGGCTTCAATGACTAGTTTGGCAGGGGCCAAATCGCTTAGTGTATCAACGATCTGGATGCGTGACAGCAGGTCATCGACATCGGATTGGGACATTTTGCCTTTTTCAACAAGACGGTTTAATCCCTTCGCGGTTTTATCCTTACCCGATTGGGCGGCGCCGGGCTGGGCGTCAAACAGCAGGACGGGGTGCCCGGCCTTGGCGGCAACCTGGGCAATCCCGGCACCCATTGTGCCTGCGCCGATGACGGCAACGGTATCTGATGTGGAAAGGGCAGCCATTCTTATTTACCTGTGAAATTCGGTTTGCGTTTTTCCAAGAAGGCGCTGACACCTTCTTTATAATCTTCACTGAACCCGGCGAGTTTTTGCAGGTCGCGTTCCAGATCAAGTTGTTCGTCCATCGTGTTGGTCGGGGCAGCATTTAGGGCCCGTTTGATCAATCCCAACCCCAATGTCGGTTGCTGGGCGAGATGGAGGCAAAGTTCTTCGGTGGTTTCATTTAAGGCATCGTTATCGACACATTTCCAAATCATGCCCCATTCTTCGGCTTGGGTTGCACTGATTTTTTCCCCTAACAGGGCCAAGGCTTTGGCACGTGCCATGCCGATCAGGTTGGGCAGGCTCCAAGTGCCGCCACTATCGGGAATAAGGCCGATCTTGCAGAAGGCTTGAATGAAACTGGCACGTTCAGCAGCATATACGATGTCACAGGCAAGGGCGATATTGGCACCTGCACCGGCGGCGACACCATTGACGGCGCAGACAACGGGTTTTTCGATGGACTGGATCAGGCGAACCAAGGGATTGTAAAACTTTTCAATCGTTTGGGACAAATCGCGTGGTCCTTCATCGCCTTGTACGGCCCGGTCGCCCAAATCTTGCCCGGCACAAAAACCACGTCCGGCGGCGGTCAGCAAAATAGCGCGTACATTGTCGTCTTTTTGACAGTCTTTTAAGGCATCACGCAATTCAACATGCATGGTTTCGTTAAAGCTGTTGAGCACATCCGGGCGGTTCAGCGTGATTTTGGCGTAGCCGTCTTTCTTTTCAAAAAGGATGGTTTCTAAGGTCATTGTTCTTAGCGTCCCTTAAATACAGGTTTTCGTTTTTCCATGAAGGCGGCAACGCCTTCGGCTTTATCTTCGGTGGCAAACAAGGTGCCAAAGGCTTTGCGCTCAAACGCCAGCCCTTCACTGAGAAGGGTATCAGAGGCCTTGAGTACCGATTCTTTTGCCAAACGCGCGGCAACTGGCGGTTTGGAAGCGATCACACAGGCAAGTGCATAGGCCTTGTCATATGTCAGTTCCGGTTCGCATACTTCTGCGACCAGTCCGGCTTTTTCAGCTTCGTCAGCTGATATGAATTGACCAGACAGAACCATGCGCATGGCTTTTGATTTTCCGATCATTTGGGTCAGGCGTTGCGTTCCGCCCGCACCGGGAATAATGCCAAGGTTAATTTCGGGCTGTCCAAATTGGGCATTTTTACCAGCGATTAAGATATCACAATGCATCGCCAATTCATTGCCGCCGCCCAGACAGAAACCGTTGACGGCCCCGATCATGGGTTTGTTAAAGGCACGAATGGCGGCCCAATAATCCGCACGGGGATCGTTTAAAACATCAACGGGTGTTTTATCTGCCATTTCCGTAATGTCGGCACCGGCGGCAAACACTTTTTCGCCACCGGTTAAAACAACGCAGCGTACACGCTCGTCACGGCTTGCTTTGCCAAGGGTTTGTGCAAGCTCGTTCAATAATTGTGTGCGCAAGGCATTTCGTGCCTTTGGTCGGTTCAGGCAAATACTCAGGACGTATTTATCATCCAATTCAGATAAAATATCTGTGCATCCATCCAGATAGGGAACGTGAAGACAAGTCAATTTCAGATCCTAAAAAATAATATGATACAAAAAATTGGTAGTATCGTTTGAAATTGATAACTTTTACTAGCAGCGCGCTTCCAGTCCGATTCTGGCGAGTTGTTCCGCCATGCGGCTTTCCCATTTTGCCAGCAAGTCGGCGTTGGCTGTTTTGCGCAAACCATAGGCTTTGTCTTGTTCAAAACGTTGCGAATCGCTTTTACCGAAAGTGGCGGCAACACGTGGATACCAGTAATCCACACTGGCCTGTGCCGCTTCTAGGCTATAGCCGTTTTCGACAGCTTTTTGCAGACCTTTGCGCCCTAGTTCGGCATGTTCAGCTTCGCGTGCCGCAATCTCGCCCATGACGGCCACCAGCGGGGCGTAGGAACAATGGGTCAGTTCTTCAAGCTGAATAGAGGAAGCAAGCCCCATCAACATATTCATCACAACGGAGTCGAGCCAGCCTTCAAAGGGGTAGTGAAAGACGTTCAGGCGTTTGTCGCCACCGATACGGCGGTTGCCCAGATCAATGGTGCGTGACAGGCGGGCATCCCACGGATGGGATTGGACGTAAAGGTCTGTATTTACACCGAAACCTTCCAAAAGGGTGAGGGCCTGTTGGGCGTGGTCGAATTTTTCTGCAACGATACGCGCGGCGGTGCAGCGTTCACGCATGCCGGGTGCTTTGTTGATTGTGTCGACAAAACCAGCGGCGCCGGCCAGTTCAGAATCGACAAAGGCGACGAGTAAACGGCGGAGTTCCCCGCGATAGCCCGGCGTTAGCTCGTCAGTTGAAGTCAGCTTTTCGTTGTTGGCAATGCGGGCAAGCAATGCATCATCTGTCTTGGACATAATTCTTCCTCTCCCCTTGGCAAAAGGTATTTCAGTTTGTGCCTTGTTTTGTTGTCTAAAAAATAATGTGATACAAAACTAGACAACTTTATATAAATTTAGTATCAAAAAAATTAGAAACATTCAAACATTAATGTTAAAAGAAAAGGGCCGATCCTTATATAAATATGTATGCAAGATGAAAAAGCCATCTTTTATCTAGGGATTATGCAGGGTTAAACAAAAAAGAACGAGTGTAAGAAATGACAAGCATCGCGATATTCGTAGGAACAGAATCGGGAAATGCCCAAATGGTGGCGGAGGCGCTGAGTGATGAATTATCGCGTCTGGACCATGATGTAGAGATCATCGAGGATTTTGACGACGGGTGCGCTGTGCTGGACGGTCATGACACCATTATCATCAGTTGTTCGACACATGGGTTGGGGGAATTACCAGATAATATCATTCCCTTGTATGATGCGATGAAAGAAGACACCCCTGATTTGTCGCACGTGAAATATGGAATTATTGCGCTGGGCGATCAGACCTATTCCGATACGTTCTGCAAGGCGGGCAAGGATATGGATGCTGTTTTTGCCGCCTGCGGGGCAAAGCGGGCAGGGGACCGTCTGGAAGTTGATGCCTGTACGCAACCTTTGCCTGATGAAGAAGCGATTGAATGGGTCAAGGAATGGCTTGATTTGCTGTAATGAAAAATAGCCGATCTTTAAAAAAGAAATACATCCAAGAATAGGGAATTAAGAATATGAGCCTCGAGCTTTTTGAACGTCATAAAGAAAAACTGGATCAAGCCTGTGCCGCTGCACGTTCACGTGGATATTGGTCCGCTTATAAAGAAATGCCCAGTCCGCGTGTCTATGGTGAAACGGCGCAGGACGATGGGATCAAGGCTTTCCAATCTCATTTGGGCAAAGCCTTTGAAATCGACCAACCGCAGAACGGCACGACCAAAGGGTCAGAAGACGGCCCGTTCGGTGTGACGTTTGATATTGATTATCCGGCACCAGACGTCAATGCGATGATGACGGCAGCCAAAGCAGCAATGCCTGCATGGCGCAAACTAGGGCCGAAAGGGCGCGCCGGTGTGTGCATGGAAGTGTTGGAACGCCTGAATGCCAAAAGTTTCGAGATTGCGTTTTCCGTTATGCATACCACGGGCCAAGCCTTTATGATGGCCTTTCAGGCGGGTGGGGCACACGCACAGGACCGGGGACTGGAAGCCGTTGCCTATGGGTATGATGAAATGATGCGTCACCCAGAAACAGCGGATTGGGTCAAACCGCAAGGTAAGAACGATCCTTTGGAAATGAAAAAGAAATTTACCGCTGTCGGGCGGGGTGTTGCCTTGATGGTCGGTTGTGCGACTTTCCCGACATGGAATGGCTATCCCGGTTTGTTTGCTTCTTTGGTGACAGGGAATGCCGTCATTGTTAAACCGCACCCGCGCGCTGTCTTACCCTTGGCGATTACGGTTCGTGTTATTCGTGATGTGCTCAGCGAAGTGGGGATTGATCCCAATTTGGTTTGTCTGGCCGTGGATACGCTGGAAGCGCCGATCACGAAGGAATTTGCGACGCATCCCGATACCAAAATTATTGATTTCACCGGATCCAGTGAATTTGGCAACTGGTTGGAAGATAATTGTAAGCAAGCCCAAGTCTATACGGAGAAAGCCGGGGTGAATGCGATTATTATTGATGATTTTGACGACATCAAAGGGATTGCGCGCAATTTGTCTTTCACGTTCAGTCTATATTCCGGGCAAATGTGTACGACCCCGCAAAATATCTTCATCCCCAAAGACGGTATTGATGTAAATGGCGAAAAAATGAGCTTTGATGACGTTGCCAAAGCCATTGCCACAGGTGTTGAAAAATTCCTGTCTGTGCCTGAACGCGCGGTTGAGGTTCTGGGGACTATTCAGAACGAAGCTATCTTGGACCGTATGGAACAAGCCAAGGGATTGGGCGAGGTCGTTCTGGATACAACGCAAATTGATCACCCGATGTTCAAAGGCATTCAATGTCATACGCCGGTGATTGTGAAGTTGAAGGGGGCTGAGGTTGATAAATATAGCGAAGAACTGTTCGGTCCTATCGTGTTTGTGATTGCCACGGAAAGTACGACTGACAGTATCGAGAAAATGCGTCAAACAATTTCGGAACATGGTGCCATTACCTTGGGCATGTATTCCAAAAACGAAGATGTTGTTGCACAGGTGGAAGAGGCTGCGTTGGAGGCAGGCGTCAACCTGTCGATCAATTTGACGGGTGGGGTCTTTGTCAACCAGTCGGCGGCATTTTCAGATTTCCATGCGACCGGTGCGAACCCAGCAGCGAATGCGGCCCTGACGGATGGGAATTTTGTATCCGGGCGTTTCCGTGTGATGCAAAGCCGTCGTTAACAATTCTTTACTTCCCGAAAGAAGCGGGCTTCGGCATAAAAGTTGAAGTCCGCTTTTTTCTTTTGTGCTGCAGGAGTACCCTTAGATGTCCATGTCCCCGAAAGTTTACGAAATTGACGGTATTGTGCCGGTGATTGATGAAACCGCTTTTGTTCATCCTGATGCGGTTTTGATCGGGGATGTGATTGTTGGCCCTGGTGTTTATGTGGGGCCTGCCTGCTGTTTGCGTGGTGATTTTGGTCGTTTGATTTTGGAGGAAGGGTCCAATATTCAAGATACTTGCGTGATGCACGGTTTTCCCGGCACCGATACGGTGGTGAAGAAAAACGGTCACATCGGTCATGGGGCCGTCTTACATGGCTGTATTATTGGCGAAGATGCGCTGGTGGGTATGAATGCGGTGATTATGGATGGGGCCGAAATTGGGTCACAATGTATTGTGGCGGCTTCTGCCTTTGTGCGCGCCGGGCTGAAGTTTGACAAACGGTCCTTAATTGGCGGGGTCCCGGCCAAAGTAATGCGGCAAGTTACGGATGAAGAATTTGCATGGAAACGGGCCGGTACGAAGGAATATCAGGATTTGGCGATCCGTTCACTCAAAACCATGAAACCGGCAACGGCCTTGCGCGAAGTTGAAGAAAACCGCGCCCGTATGCCCAGCGGAAATGTGAAGCCTTTGTTTGAGACAAAGGGTGATTAAATATTTTGGCCAATAGGCTAAAGGTCACCGGATGGATCAAGACGCGTAAAACCCCGTGTAGGGGCAAAAGCTTTAATTTCAATTGGTCCCAAGTTTTTATGTTTGAACACCTTTAATGAAGGTCAAAGACGTGGCTTTTAACCTCGTCTTTCGTGGCGTGTAATAAAATGCCTTGATCTAGGGAGCACCAGTTGACGTCATCGTTATTGAGTGGTTCCGAAGCAATGAGGGTTGCTCCGTTCTGGGGACAGGTGAATAGGCTGGGGGCTTGTTCGTCGTTGGCAAAACGAATGGCGTAAATATCCTGTCCATTGCTGAGGCATGCGGTAAAGCGCAAAGGGTGTTCTGCCTTGAGCTGATCCATCATGTTTATGGTTTGACGCAGGGTTTTGCGCAAAGCATTAACCGGGTCTTGTTCTAAACCATTTTGAATCAAAAGTAGAAAAAGCAATTCACTGTCAGTCGCCCCCAAACGATGGGCAAAAAGGTTGGCATCGAGTGTCGTTTCCAAACCATGACGGACATCGCGGTAATTACCGATTTGTCCGTTATGCATAAACAGCCAGTTTTTATAGGCAAAGGGATGACAGTTTTCACGCGAGACAGGTGTTCCGGTCGAGGCGCGAACATGGGCAAAGAAAAGACCCGATTTGATCTGATGGGCCATAGATTTTAGATTACTGTCATTCCATGCAGGTAAAATATCGCGAAATAAGCCGGGTGTTTTGCGATCTCCGTACCATCCGACACCAAAACCGTCACCATTAATCGCGCTGAGGGATTTGCGCGCATGCAAACTTTGTTCAATCAAGGAGTTCTCTGTATCGAACAAAAGGCTATCCAGAAAAATCGGATCACCGCAATATGCAAGCCAACGACACATGGTTCCCTCTCTTTTAATTTTGATGGAGAGGACGCTATCATAAAACAGGGAGATTGTAGGTGTTTTTTATTCCGCATCCGGCTGGTTTTCAGGAACAGCTTTTTGAAAAGCATCCTGTTTTAGACAATTTTCATTGATGCGTGCAATTTTTGGGTAGGGGGTCATATCGACGTTAAAACGATGGGCGTTATAAACTTGGGGAACAAGACAGATATCGGCCAAACCCGGGGTGTCACCGTAACAAAACAGATCATCGCCCAGACGTTGTTCCAATGCATTGAACCCTTCAACGACCCAATGTTTGTACCATGCTGTTTTTGCGTCTTCTTCCACGCCGATTCGTTTTGCTAAATATTTCAATATACGCAAATTATTCACGGGGTGAATGTCGGCACTGATTATGTTGGCAAGTGATCGGACGTAAGCGCGTTCACGTGGACTTTTGGGGAGGAAGGGCGAGGCCGGGTAAGCCTCGTCCAGATATTCCAAAATTGCCATGGATTGTGTCAGAATATGGCCGTCGTCCAATTCCAGTGACGGTACGAATCCTTGTGCGTTTTTGGCTTTGTAGTCGGCTTGATGCTGTTGACCACCGTCTTTTACCAAATGCACACAAATATGTTCGTATGGCAGTTTTTTAAGGTTCAGCCCAATACGTACACGATAGCTAGCGGACGAACGCCAATAGTCATAAAGCTTCATCAATTTTTCACCACGGTTTGGTCAATGGTGCCAAAAATGGATTGTCCATTTTTATCCAGCATTTCAATACGGATCGTATCGCCAAATTTCATGAAGGGTGTTTTGGGGCTACCGTCTTCGATGGTTTCAATCATGCGGATTTCTGCGATACAGGAATAACCGACACCACCTTCTGAAATGGGTTTTCCTGGCCCGCCGTTCATTTTATTGGAAATGGTCCCTGATCCAATGATAGTACCTGCCCCAACATTGCGGGTCTTGCAAATATGGGAAACCAGTTTGGGGAAGGTAAAGGTCATATCGACGCCCGCATCCGGTTTGCCAAAGGCTTGCCCGTTTAAGGTGGATAGCAGAGGGAGGGATAGTTTTTCCCCGTCCCACGCATCGCCCAATTCATCCGGGGTGACGCAAACCGGGGAAAAGGCAGAGGCAGGTTTGGACTGGAAGAAACCAAACCCTTTGGCCAGTTCACCGGGGATAAGTCCGCGCAGGGAACAATCGTTTACCAACATCAACAGTTTGATATGGGGGGCGGCTTGTTCTGGTGTGGAAGACATGGGAACGTCATCGGTAATCACTGCGATTTCAGCCTCGAAATCCACACCCCATTCATCAGACGCCAGTGGAATATCATCGCGCGGGCCGATAAAGTCATCTGATCCTCCCTGATACATCAAAGGGTCTGTCCAGAAGCTATCCGGCAATTCTGCACCACGGGCTTTGCGCACCAGTTCCACATGGTTGACATAGGCTGAACCGTCTGCCCATTGGTAAGCACGTGGTAAAGGGGCCATGCATTCGGTCTGATCAAAGGCTTTTGTCTCTTTGATTTCGCCGGCATTTAATTGATCGGAAACCGCTTGTAGTTTTGGCGTGAGGTCAATCCAGTTATCAATAGCGGCTTGCAAGGTTCGGGCAATTTGGGGAACCGGCGTACAAAGCGTAAGGTCACGAGAGACAACGACCAGTTGACCGTCACGGCTTGCGTCTTTGAGCGTTGCGAGTTTCATGGGGATGATGTTCCTGATAATCGGGTCAAAGAAAAATAGTTTCTACTGATAATAATTTCATTTGAAACCATTTCAAGGAAAAAATGGCAAAACCTTGCAAAAAAAGCATGCTCATGGCTATAAATATGCGGGTTGAAGATAAAAAGGGGTTCCCATGTTACTCAGAGATGAAGACGACGACGATAAGCGCGACCTTATTCTGGATCAGTATTTGCCTTATCGTATGGCTGTCATTGCACATTTAATGAGTACGGGATTTTCTAAACGGTATTCAAAAGATTTTGATATGACGATCGGTGAATGGCGGGTTATGGCGAATCTCGGACATTTAGAGCCACAAAGCGGGCATGAGATCGGAGCGCACTCGCACTTGGATAAAGTTCAAATATCGCGGGCGGTTGCGCGTTTGGAGAAAAAAGGTTGGATACAGCGTGAAGGCGATACGGTTGATCGCCGCCGTAACCTGTTAACCCTGACTGCGGAAGGACGCCGGGTCTTTAATTCGATTGGGAAGATGGCTTTGGATTTCGAAGATGATGTTAGCGCATCTTTATCAACGGAAGAATATGCCGCGCTGGACAGAATTTTGCTGAAACTGTCCAAGCGGGCAGAAAGCCTGATTTAGCTGTTTTCTGACTTTGGGCAGGTCATGTCGCAAAAGTGCATGGCAGATAAGCCAATAGCGCAGAATAAAAAAGCTAGAAATAGCGGTACACCAACAAATGTGCTGCCGTAAAGCATGGGAAGCATAACAAGCCATGGTAAAATTAATTGAAAGGGCATAGGCCTATCTCCATTTAATTACTGTAAAAATTTTGCAGATTGTGCGCCAAGCTTGTCATGGTTTTCAAGTGCTAATTTGCGCAAAAACATCTTACTTGGTTTATATTTTACTTTCTAAGCACATAAAGCCTTAGAAAAATAAATCAAAATAAGCTAAACCTTATGTGAGGATAAACTAAAAAAACTGCGAACTCGGATGCCTATTGAAGCACAGAATACCAAAATTTTGGTGGTTGATGATGATTTGATTATGCGTAAGCTGGTCAGTGGTTTTTTATCTAAAAAAGGTTATAACACCGCAACTTGCAACAGTGCCGATGATGCACTGACTTATCTGGAAAATCATAAGGTTGACCTTGTAGTGCTTGATCATTTGATGGACCCAGGTATGAGTGGTCTTGAAATGTTGAAGCATTTGCGTGCGCAAGGAAGTCACGTTGCCGTTGTGATGTTGACGGGGGCAGAAGAACACAAAGTTATTATTGAAGCCATGCAGACCGGTGCACAGGATTTCATTTTAAAAACAGGCGGAAATGAATTTCTGTTAAAATTGGAACAAGGTGTAGAACGTGCGTTGCGGGTGTCGCTGCTGGAAAAACAAATGCGTGATGCCTATAAGGCATTGGAACATCAGGCAGAATTTTTGCAAACGGTGATTGATGCCGTACCGACCCCTATTTATTATAAGGACTGGGAAGGGCGTTACATCGGATGTAACAATGCGATGGCTGAATTTATTGAAACTTCTAAAGTGGACATCATTGGTAAGAAAGCCACCGAACTTTATGAAAGTGTGCTGGCAGAAACAGTCAGCAGACTGGATGACAATCTCTATGCACAAGGCGGGCATAGCTTGGAGGAATTATCTTTCACCCGTTCAGATGGCACCCGTCATATTTTATTACATAAAGCACGTTTTCAAGAACCCTGCGGGTCGATGGGACTTGTGGGGGCTGTTGTTGATATTACGGATCGCAAGCTGTATGAAAATGAATTGCGATTGGCACAAACCGTCTTTGAAACCACATCCGAAGCCATTGTTGTGACGGATGCGCAGAATCGTATTCAGGCGGTTAATCCGTCTTTTACGCATGTGACGGGATATACGGAAGATGAAGTTATCGGCCAGGATCCGGGATTTTTAAGCTCAGGGCGACAGGATAAATCATTCTATCACAAGATGTGGTTACAGTTATCGAAAACGGGCCATTGGCATGGGGAAATTTGGAACAGGCGAAAAAATGGCGACCTGTATGCGGAATGGTTATCGATTTCAGCTGTGCATAATGAAAATAATGAAATATCCCAATATGTGGCCGTTTTCAGTGATATTACTAAAAGGATCAAAGCCGAAGAACTGATCCGACATCAGGCCAATTACGATGCCTTGACCAATTTGCCGAACCGCAATTTATTTCTTGATCGCCTAAGTCGTTCAATGATGCGGGCGAAGCGCCATCAAACACAAGTGGCCCTTATGTTTTTGGATCTGGACCGTTTTAAAAGCGTGAACGATACATTGGGGCACAATATCGGTGATTTATTGCTTCAGGAAGCTGCTGTGCGGATCAGCACTTGTGTGCGAGAAACCGATACCGTATCGCGTTTGGGCGGAGATGAATTTACGGTCATTATTCCCGATTTGCACCAAGTGAACGATATCGAAAAAATTGCAAATAAAATTTTGTATCAATTGTCTCAGCCGTTTTCCTTGGGGGGCCATGAGATTTTTGTTTCCGGCAGTGTCGGTGTGACGGTCTTTCCTGATGATGGTCAGGATTTGGAGGTTCTGTTGCGAAATGCAGATACGGCCATGTATCGTGCCAAAGAAGGTGGGCGCAATGATTTTCGTTTCTTCACACAGGAAATGAATGCAGAAGCCCATGAGCAAATGATTCTGGAACGTGAAATCCGCAAAGCAATTGAGAAGGAAGAGTTCGTCGTCTATTACCAGCCTGTTGTTGATGTCAAACAAGGCTGTATCGTGTCTTGTGAAGCGTTGGTACGTTGGCAACATCCAATTAAAGGCCTGGTTGCCCCTGGTTATTTTATTGCGATTGCTGAGGAAACCGGCTTGATCGACGGGATTGGACGTCTTGTCCTTAAACAAGTCTGTCAGCAAATTCAAATTTGGCAAACTGACCCGGTAATGAAAGACATTCGGGTGGCGGTTAACCTCTCACCGCATCAATTACGCAATCGTCATTTGGTCCGTGATATACAAGAGATGTTGCAAAAATATAAGATTTCTGCACAAGCGATTGCATTTGAAATTACAGAAACATTGGTTATGCAGGACCCTGAGGGGACAGCGATTCTGTTAGATGATATTCAGGCATTGGGCATAAAAATATACCTGGATGATTTTGGTACCGGTTATTCGTCTTTGAATTATTTAAAACGTTTTTCTTTTGACGTTCTGAAAATTGATAGATCATTCATTATGGATGTTGAAGTTGATAGTGGTGATGCCGCCTTGGTTGAGGCCATTATCGTTATGGCCCATAAACTGGGGATCAAGGTTGTGGCAGAAGGTGTTGAAACGGAAAATCAACGTGAATTTGTCACACAACAGGAATGTGACCTTATTCAAGGGTTTTATTATAGCCGCCCTATAGATGCAGAGGAAATGTCCTCATTCTGTCATCTGAATTTTGCAAAGAATTAAGCAAGAAGGTTCGAAGAATGCCCCCTGTTTTTGATAAAGAATTTTGTGGAAAGCTTGATGATTTGTTTCGTTGGCGTAGGGATGTCCGACGGTTTAAAACAAATCTGTTGCCGCAAGGGATGCTGGATGAGTTGCTGGAAACCGCAACTTTGGCCCCATCGGTTGGAAATAGCCAGCCGTGGCGCTTTGTTGTTGTGGAAGACCGGATACGTCGTGAAAAGGTCCGCGATAATTTTGAAGCCTGTAACCGTGATGCCCTTCAGGATTACCAAGGGAAAGAGGCTGAAAATTATGCCAGTTTAAAGCTATCAGGTCTTGATCGGGCACCGGCCCATATTGCGGTTTTTTGCGATACCCAAACCGATATTGGTAAGGGGCTGGGGCAGAAAACCATGCCGGAAACATTGAAATATTCGGTTGTATCCAGCATTCAGACATTATGGCTTTCAGCACGCGCCAAAGGTGTGGGGTTGGGCTGGGTTTCGATTGTGGAACCGGAAACGATTAAGGGTATTTTGGATATTGATGAGCCAAGCTGGGATTTGGTTGCTTATCTGTGTATCGGTTACCCTGAAGAAGAGCACGAAATCCCTGAACTGGTCCGTTGTGGATGGCAGGATCGTTTGCCCTTAAGCCAGACTGTTATTCGTCGTTAGATCAATAATAGGTGTGATCTTCCGGTGGGTCGTCACGTTCTTGGGCAAGGCTGAAAATCCCCCAGCCCATACCAATACTACCAAATGTAACGGCCAAACCAGTAAACATCACAATCATAACCAGCCAGCCGTCGGAAGAAGCCGATATCATTGTCCAGAGTTTGCTGATGTCGTAATAAAGAAGCAAGGCACCAAAGAAAAAACCACCGCAGATCCCTGCCAACATATGTTTAAACAGGAAAATTAAGGTGGTTTGTGCAGTCCAGTGCAGGTCGCTCAGGGGGTTTCTCATACAGAGAAAATAAGCTTTCCACCCAAAGATTCAATCATTACTTTGATTTCTTCTAAACAAAGATCCACATCATCTTTGCGCAAGGCACGTACAACGAGGCTGACACCTGTCTTTCCTTCACGAAAATAAGGATAACTGCCAATTTCGATATCATGGAATCTATGTTGGATGTCTCCGAGTGGTCCGGCAATAAGACCTTCGCCCAAATCTGTGGAAATGGTTTTGGAGATGACCGGGGCAGCGCCTTTTAAACGGGATTTGAGGTTTTCGAACATGGCTTGTGCAATGCGCGGAACTCCCGCCAGAACAAAAACATTTTCAACCTGAAAACCAGGGGCTTTGCTGATGGGGTTTTCAATCAAAATGACATCACTGGGGGTATGCGCCATACGCAAACGTGCCTCATTCAGGTCTTCCGGCTTGTAATGGGTTTTGAGCATGGCAACCGCCTCTTCATTGCGAATAAGCGGGCGTTGGAATGCCTTGGCAATACAGGCGGCGGTGATATCGTCATGCGTCGGGCCGATGCCGCCTGTTGTGAAGACGTAGTCAAAGGTCGCACGCGCATAATTGACCGTATCGATAATGATCTTTTCATCATCGGGAATGACACGAGCTTCGCCAACCTGAATGCCAATCTCATTTAAGGCATTGGCAAGGAAGGCGAGGTTTGCATCGTGGGTTCGCCCTGATAAAACCTCGTTCCCAATAATCAAAATAAAGGCACGGACTTTATCAGACATGGTTTAGGATTTTTTCATCTTTTCATACATGCCTTCATAGGCCGTAATGAATTTTCCGATGGTATGGGAAATGGTGTCTTTGGTGTTATGGGAGGTGTCTTCACCTGTTTCACGCGCTTGCTGACGGGCAAAGAGAACGCGGTCCATCAAACCAAGAATGCCGTCGACGACACCTTGTAGCGGTTTGGCCAAGCTTTCTTTTTGTGATTCCAGGTAAGTTGACGCATTTGCGAAATCTTTTTCGTACTTGATCAAATGTAAAACCAAGATTGATTCAAAGAAATATTCCAGACAGTTTTTAAGAACGCGCGGTTCGCAAGGTTCTTTCAACAGCTTGATAATCTGTGTGGCATAGGCATTGGGGCGACGACCCATTTCCGGTACGGACAGCGGCAAGCGTCCTTCATCAAGTTTTTGTCCCATACAGGCGGTTTGTACTTCGTCCAACCCAATAGAGTTTTTGGTGTACAGCAGATTGAGGATCAGCATTTCAAAGAAGTTTTGATCATTGTTTTTGAAAGACTGTTCTAAACCGCGTGCGACAGCCCCTTTTGCTGTAGAGCCACCTTTTGCTTGTTCGGCAATTTGGATAATGCGCTCAACTTCTGATTGAAATAATTTTTCACGCATTTGCGACAAATAGCTGAGAATGGAAAAATTGAAGGTGCGAGGGAAGAAAATCTCGCCACGTGCTTCGGCGGCTTTGAAAATTTCCAAAACTTCTTCCCAAGCTTCTTTTTCTTTTTTCTTTGCACGCTTGGGGGCGGCTTGCGGTTTTTTTTCTTTGCCCAAAAGTTTGGAGAACAAACCGCCTTTTTTCTCTTTTACAGCGGTTTTCTTTGCGCCATCACTTTCGCCCGTATTGGCCCGTTTGGCGGCTTCCGCCTGTGAACTGCCCCAGCCCGAGAAACCAGATTCAACCACATCAAGAAGCGGACGTGATTTGTCACGCAGGACTTTACGGATTGTTTCTTCGTCGGCTTTTGGGTCGGTATCGTTATAGACGCGGCGTGCCAAAATATCCCGGCTATCGATGATCAGGGCTTTGATGGCATCTTCGATCAAGACGCTGAATTCAACAGTATAGAGGAAATGAGGCGGAATGCCGATATCCACTGTTGAGTGCCGTCCATACATATGAACACTGCGCAAAACGTCCAGCTTGGCATCGAAATGACGGACAACGGTTTGTATGCAGATTTTCTCAGCCAGTTCGTAAGGGAAATCTGGTTCTTTTTCTTCGAGAACAGTTTCTTCTTTGTCGATGGGGCTTCCTTTACCACCTGCGGCAATTGCTTTTGCTTTGGCTGCAGATTTTGCTTCTGCCGCCTTGCGTTTGGCTTCTTCGGCTTCGCGTTTTTTCTTTTCTTTTATTGCTTGAGACCGTTTGGGTAAATCTTCCAAACCGACCATGATTTCTTCGGCATGGCTGCGTACCAACCGGGTAAATTGACCGTCGCGGAACTCTTTACATTGTTCCATGACGCCAAGGACGAATTTCACCTGCTGAAGATAGGTGCCTTGCTGCAATGTATCCGGATTGCCTTCTTTGAGGACTTTCAGGACACGCAAAGCCGCACGATCAACCTGAGACATCATCGCCGCTTTACCCTCTTCAGGTTTGAGCGATGCTAACTCTTGCATGGCTGTCATCAGTTCGACTTTTTCAAAATCGCTTTGTTTCTCTTCAGACACGTTTAAAACCGTTGTTTTGTTCATTTACAGTTGTTGCCAAGAGTACGGACAAATTAGGCAAAAATCAACGCTTTGAACGCACAGGGATAGCAACATTCCTAAACTATAAGACAATAGTTAATAAATCGATACGAAAGATTACTTATTTTGCGTGTTTGCATTTTGGGGCAGGGGGAATAAGTCGTCCATCTTCAAGGTTTAAATGGCTTTTTGTCACTTTGCGTCGAAAATGGGGATCGTGAGAAATTACGATCATGGCCTGTGGTAAATTATTCAAAATTTCAACCAGGCGTTCTTGTGTGCTTTCATCCAGAGCATTGGTGGGTTCGTCCAGCAAAAGGATGTCGGGCTCCATTGCCAGAACGCAGGAGAGGCTGACAAGTCGTTTTTCGCCACCGGACAGGTTATGTGTGGCACGATCTCGTAAATGATCCAGCCGTAAATCCTGCAATGTTTTTTCAACGATAGCGAGGGCTTCGTCAATCGGTTTGCCGAGGTTCAACACACCAAAGGCAATGTCTTCGGCGACCGTAGGGCAAAATAATTGGTCATCAGGGTCTTGAAAAACCAGACCGATGCGGCGGCGTACATCTTTGAAATCACTTTCGATACGGCGTTCCTGATTGAAGGCGAAGACATGCCCTGCGGTTGGCTTGATCAACCCGACCATAATATGAAACAGCGTGCTTTTACCAGCACCGTTTGGCCCATTAATCGCTATACGTTCACCGGCGCTTAAGGAAAAGTCGATTCCATTTAAAACAGGTTTTTGAGTGGGATAGGAAAAATGGATGTTTGTTAGTTCGATGAGTTTATCCATAACGAATATCCAGAATGAAAAGGCCAAGGAGAAAAAGAAAAGAGACAAGACAGAAAAGACGATCCCGTCTTTGAAAATGGAATTCGCCCAAGAGATAGAATTTTCCCTGAAACCCCCGACATTTCATGGCCTCTAAAATACGTTCGGAGCGTTCAATACTGCGCACCAGCAACATGCCGAGCAAATATCCGATGGAACGATAGGTGTGCAGATTGTTGCCCGGTTGAAAACAACGTGCTTTCATCGCGACCCGTAGTCGGAAGTATTCCTGTTTAAGCACATCGATATAGCGCACGCTGAAAAGCATGAGATGAACCAAATTTTCTGGCACCCGCAAGCGATTAAGGGCATGCCCCAGAACAATGGCATCAATAGTCCCGACCAAGGCGAGTAAAGTCAGGACAACAGCATTGGCTTTTAAGGTAATTTCACAGGCTTTGTAAAACCCTTCCCACGTGGCTTCAAAACCAAACAGGGTAAACCAGACTTCCCCCGGTGTGGTAAAAGGCAGCATACAAAGGAGAAAAATAATAAAGCCATCCATTGTCATGACTTTTTTGATGGTTTCTCTGGCCGGTAGTTTTGCTGATAACATAAGGAAGAGACCGCAAAGTACCGCAATGGATAAGCTGATAAAACCCGTCAGGCTGACGACAACGCATGCAAAGATAAAAGAGGTAACGATACGGGCGCGGGGATCAAGGCGTAACATCCATGATGATCCACCTGCGCCCATATGCATGTTTGAGGAAGCCGGGCTCATTCCCCTTTCTTTTCCTTGCGTCTTGCGGCCATGTAAAAGGCAATTCCGGTTAACCCGAGGATATATCCAATCCCACCCAAGATCGTTTGAAGATCGTTCTTTTCTTTGTAGGAGGCGATCTCTTTTCTCAGGGGTTGAATTTCTTTACGCACAGCTTTGGCAACCAGTTTCTGGATGTCACTGGATACGTCAACCGGTTGATCTGTATTTTTAGACTGGGTTTGTATCGAGGCCTTTCCACCTTTTAAGTGGTCGGGCAATTCATCAACTTGCAGGATGAGTGTTGCCACATGTCCGGCGCCTAAGTTTGCACGAAATTTATGGGGAATAGCTTTGGTCGGGGTAAAACGGAATAAACCTTCTTGCCCGATTTTTGTTTCCCCCAAGAGATTATCGTCAAGATCGAAGACTTCGACTGCTGTGCCTTCCAAAGCAACGTCACCGTTGGATAGACCTACTTCACCTTCGATATCCGCCCCATCTGTCCAGGCAGAGGCAACAACCTTGTGGGCATCAGCAGGCGTTGTAAAAGCAAGCAGGACGATCAGTATGAGAAACTTACGCATGACGGATCTCCGTCAGGGGAAGAAAGCTGTCAAATAGTTCAGGTTTGACACGATGGATCAGGGACACCGCGCAGGCACAGAGGAAGCCTTCAATTGCCATAACAGGTGTATGGGCCAAGACGACCAGTTTGGCTGCTGGGATAAATGCTTCTCCGGTAAAGGCCAAGGCAATGGTGACCAGTACGGCGGTCAGGGCAATTGACGCACCTCCGGCAAGGGCACCCCAAAACATGGCGACTTTCTTGCTTGAATGACGAATGCCTGTGCGACAAACGTAATGCATCAATACGGCAGGTAAGGCAATTGCAACGGTATTGACACCCAAAACCGTGACGCCACCGTATCCAAAAAACAGGGCTTGTAGCAATAAACCGACGAAAAGGGCCGGAAATGCTGTCCATCCCAATATCAATCCTGCCAAGCCATTCATAATCAAATGGACGGAGCTGGGGCCGATGGGCACATGGATGAGGGAGGCGACGAAGAACGTCGCCGCCATGATCCCGGCAGCCGGGATTTTTTCCATATCCATTTTCTTTAACCCAAGGGCAATGCCGCCAACGGCAAGGATAGCACCGGCAATGACCACATCGTTGGAAAGGGCACCATCTACGATATGCATCTTTTAATCCTCCAACGTGTGGGCTTTGATCCATAAAACGGCGTCTTGTGAGAGTTCTTTAGCGTTAAATTCACTATCCGGGCCGGACCCTAAAGCCGCAAAACCCCAATAACCGGCTTTGGGAATACCGAAACTGAATTTCCCTTGGGCGTCGGTTAGGGCCACAATCGCCCCGCCGGGAACTTCGCGGGCTTTTTCGTTTTGCGGTTTGTTGGCGTTCATATCCGGTTCTGCGATCATATGTTCGATTTCGATTTCAACGCCGGGAGCAGGTTGCCCATCTTTCAAAAGAATACCGGAAAAAGTCGATCCAACCAGTGCGCCATAGGGTTTACTGAGTGGGACAATTTCGGTTTTCAGACCCAGCGGTTCAGACCAATCGGTCGGCACGTCGCCTTTGTTAATGACCACTTTGGTGATTTGCTGGATGTAGATATCTTCACTTTCTTCGTAATAAGGGGTAGGGACGGTGACGAGAGCATAATCTCCGTTTCGTTTCAGAGTGATAGAGGCATCATAGGCAGCAGCCTCATTGGACAGACCCTTAAATGTGATGGGTTTTAAGGTTGGTTTCAGGTCGGTCTTTTTACCTTTGAAAACGGAATAAAACTCAATAGGTTCGCCCATTGCCATCGCATGACCATTGGACATGGGATGCCAGAAAACTAATTTTAACGGTACGTCACCTGCTTTTTTGATATTGATTTCAGGTGTGTAGATAAGTTGGAAATGAGCGTTGGCCTGTTGTGCCATGCTCAGAATGCCCACCATAGCGGCAGTGAAAATAGATTTACGCAACAATGTTGATCCCCTCGATCAGAGAAATAAATGTCAGGATCAAGCGGTTGGAAAGAGAAGATACAGGTTGGAAAAAGACATCCCCGTGAGCTCCCCGCTCGATCGTCGTATATATGGCAGGTATCCTGGCTCGCGCTTTTTCGCCCCGTCTCCCTTCCCGGCCATTTTACCAGTGGGCTATCAGACGGCACATTTGCGCTTACAGTTGCGGGGGCAGCCACGGTTTCGATCCCTGATGGGTACGTCTCACCGTGTTCCCTTTTAATCTCCTAGACTCTTGCCTTCGGAGAACCATATTGTTTTTTAAGCGAATATACTCGATCCGGTCAAGTATATAAGTTGCCAGAACAGGGAGAAGGTAAATCCGTCTCCCTGCTTGAAGGTTTAAAATTCTACGGCAAGCTTGGCTGTTGTTGTATGACCGTCTTTGCCAGTTCCCCCTTCGGAAACGTTATAATCTTCATCAGCAAGATATTCTAACGTCAGTGATGTTTGATCATAGATCCCGACTGTGACTGCGCCACCAAGGCGTGTTTCAGGTAAGGAAAGGGCCAAGGCTTCGTCTGTTCCCTGATAGGTGGCGGCAAAGGTTGTTTCTTTACCTAGGATATCCATCGTGTAGGAAATTTCTGTATTCCAGGCAACAGGTTGTGCACCTTGACCATTAAAGGCAAGCTCGCCAGTTTGAAAGTTATCGGTTGCTTTGACGTAGCCCACTGATGCGCTCACGCCGTTTAGACTGAGGGAACCGTAAAGACTTATTGCGCCAACGTAATCGTCTAAGGCCGTTGCGCCTGTGAGCTTGTTATTGATGCCATCTGAATCTGCAATGTTGTTAAGATAGGCAGCGCCAATGCTGTAAAGGAGCCCATCTTCCTCACCGTTTATTCCAGCGTTAATACCGTATTGGTCGATATTGTTGCCTTTTCCTGATTTTTGCGTATCGCCATTAAAGGCAAACGCTTCGATGCTGAAACCGTTATAGGTTGCACCGACGAGAATTGCATTTTCCTTTGTTTCCCCCAGGTTTTTGGTAAGAGGGTCGCTGCTCATGGCGGTATCGTAATTGCCGAACGGCATGACCCATTTTCCGACGGTTGTATAAAGGGGAAAGGCTTCAGTGTTGGCAATTTCGATTGTGGCTTCATCAAGTGTGATATTGTTTGAACCATCTTCGTAAAGTGCAACGATATTGGTTGTTACATATTCATGTGGCTTTGCGGAAAAAGTAAGTTCGACTTTGGCCAGTGATAAATCGCTGGTGTCGGTGTCTGTGAAATCCTGAGTTTCCGTGGCTTCAAGTTCCAGTGTTCCACCAATTTGTACGGTATCCAAGAATGCAGGTTTTGCGGCTGCTTCTGTGGCTTTAGCCGTTGCGGTTTCTGCCTGTTTTTGAGTTTGTTTCAACATGGCCTGCAATTCGTCAAGCTGGCGTTGTTGTTGTTTCAACATAGATAGCAATTCTTCACGGCTGGGGGCTTGTTTTGCTGCGTGAACGTGAGCAGAAGAGAAGGCGAGTATAGAAGCCGCAGTCAAGAAAAGGGCAGTTCTTTGTACTTTGTTGGACATAGTCGTTGATCCCCACGATCTAAAATGAGCAAGCAGGGATAAGGGAAAGATGAAATTGTTGCACATAACAACGATAACAGCCAACCAATGAGCATCCCCGCTCAGTTAATAGGTTTGTGTTATGGCAGGTTTCCTGGCTTACGCTTTTTCGCCCCGTCTCCCTTCCCGGCCATTTTACCAGTGGGCTATCAGACGGCACATTTGCGCTTACAGTTGCGGGGGCAGCCACGGTTTCGATCCCTGATGGGTACGTCTCACCGTGTTCCCTTTTAATCTCCTAGACGTTTGTCTTGAGAGAACCATGACGGTCTTTTATGTCGAATTTGTTTTGTGAGTCAACAATTCTGTTTTTCGATAGGATTTTATTGGTGCAATTTTAGAAACAATCACTTTCATTTTGCGTTCTTTTTGTTGTGCAAAGAACAGATTATCTTGCCGGGAGTAACAATTCATCCCTCATCAGCAAGGATATCTATCGATGAAAAAACTTTTGCTCGCTTCTGTATTTGCTCTTGGTCTCGGTGTTTCTGCCGCACAAGCGGAGCCAATGGAATATGCATTTGATACCAATCACACCTCAATTGAATTTTATGTCAATCATATGGGTTTTTCCAATTTTCAAGGTGAGTTTCAGACCTTTGACGGCACACTTGTTTTTGATGAAGCCAAGCCACAAGACAGCCGTGTTGAGGTTGTGATTGATGCAAACAGCATTGACACCGATGTTGCCGCGTTGGACAAGCATTTAAAATCCGCTGACTTTTTTGATGTTGCGAAGTTTCCGAACCTGACGTTTAAAAGTAAATCTATTGAAATCACGGGTGAGAAAACCGGGATTATCACAGGTGATCTCACCATGCACGGTGTGACTAAAGAAGTTGCTTTAAAGGTGACTTTGAACAAAGCGGCCCCGAACCCGATGACGAAAAAGGCAGCCGTTGGTTTTTCTGCGACAGCGACTTTGCAGCGTTCTGATTTTGGCATTTCCACTTATGTCCCGGCCGTTGGTGATGAAGTGACAATTCGTATCGAAACTGAAGCGCAAGCAAAATAACGCTTAAATAAGGATTACCGTCATGTCATTGCGTAATAGCAGCACGTCTTACGGATGGATTGCCAAGTTCTTTCACTGGAGCATGGTTCTCGGCTTTTTGATTATGTTTCCGCTTGGTTATTATATGACCGGATTGCCGTTAGGGCCGGATATGTTTGAAAAAATTGCCTTGCATAAATCCATCGGAGCCATTGTTCTATTCCTTGCTGTGCTGCGACTGGCATGGCGGGTGATCAATCCAACACCTGAATTGCCCGTTGAAATGACGTGGTTTGAACGTCTAGGGGCACATGGGGTGCATATTGCCCTGTATGGAGTGATGTTTGTCATGCCGCTAAGCGGATGGGCCATGAGTTCTGCCGCCAATTTCCCTTTGTCCGTATTTGGCTGGTTTACGTTGCCTGCATTGATGGAACCGTCCAAGGAAGCTGTTGATTTCTTAAAAGATTTTCACGAAGTTATGGCAGTTTTGATCCTTGTACTAATTGCCTTGCATGTTGGCGCTGCGCTTAAACATCATTTTATTAATCGTGATGATGTCTTGAAACGTATGTTGACGGTTGTGGCGGTGTTTTTGATCGCAAGCCCGGCTTTTGCAACGGATTGGTCGGTTAATAAGGACAGCAGCAAGCTTGGGTTTATCGCTACGCAGACCGGGGCAGAGTTTGAAGGGGCTTTTAAGTCGTTTACCTCGACTATTTCGTTTGATCCCAATAACCTTGAAGATAGTCATGTCGAAATCATCATTGATATCGACAGTGTGGATACCCAAAGTGCGGATCGTGATAACCAGATCGTCAGTGCAGATTGGTTCGATGCGACCGCTCATCCCAAGGCGATTTTTAAAACGATACAAATTTTGAAAAATGGGAACGTAGGCTATATCGCCAAAGCAAGTCTGAATATGCGCGGTATAATCAAGGAAGTTGACCTGCCCTTCAATGTTGAAATGAATGCCGATCAGGCGCATGCCACAGGTGAATTGGCAATTCAGCGTAATGATTTTGGGATCGGGCAGGGGCAATGGGTTGCAACAACGGTTGTCGGGGATGATGTACGCATTTTCTTTGACTTGAAGGCAGATAAAAAATAGGGTGCCGCACAACTTAATCATTTGAATGCGAGATGTGCGATCATGGCGACGAACAAGCCCGAAAAATATATTGGTGATGCTGGTGTTGCCAAATTTCTTGAACAGTACAAAAGCCAAGTCCCCTTTCATGTGGTTCGCATGCGTGTATTGGGGGCATTGGCCAGTCCGAATAAGGATTTGTTACCTGTCATGGTGATCGCCAGCTTTTGGGGTGAAAATGACTTCCCCAAGTTTGTTAAAAAGGCGGAAAGTGAAAGCTTTTTTGCAACGTTTATGGGCTTGTGGCGACGTATTGAAAAAATGGCAATTGCGCGCAACCCCTTACTGAGTGCGCGCGGTAAACTTGCGACGCTGGATGCTGCAAAAGAACTGCTTTTACGTCGTGTAGAAGAACTGGATGCAGGCTTTATCGAAGGGTTCTGGGGCGGTGAAGACGATATGAAAATGGCGTCTGCCACCGCTGCTTTGATTGATGGTCTGGGCGAAGAGGCCGAAGGATTTAGTGTGCTTTTACAAGATGTGGAAAACTGGTCTGATTACACACTGGCGATGCGTGAAGCTTTACTGGAAGAAATTTCCGAGCGTGACGCCTTGATCGAAGATGCCATATTGGCCTTGTTGGTTTTGAAAGACAAAGCCAAAGAAACAGTTCATTAATCTTGAAATTCGAGAATCACTTCCCATATGCTTAAGGTTATAGTGGGGTGATAGGCAGGGACACCGATCAAGAGGGTGGTGTCATGCTCAGTCCGCAGGTGGCAAAAGCCAAAGTAGGATATGCTGTTACGGATCAATCCCGGCGACCGGGGCAGGTGCGTGCGCTTGTCGTGTGCAAATACGAAAAATTCAGAAGTGAAATTGTTTCCGCTTTGGACCGTAGTTTTGAGGTGGATTATTATGCCTCACCCGCTGCGGCGATGGCCGGGCTTATGGCGGCGAAAACGCCGGGTCTCATTGTGATGGATTATGATCTGGTCATTCGAGGGTCACGCGATTTTATGAGAATGAAGCTGGAAAGTGATCATTTGCGTGATATTCCCTTTTTGATTACGGGTCGGGTTCCAACGGAAACATTTAATGAAACGGTGCGTATGTTGTGTCCGGTTTCCTATCTGCGCCGTCCGTTTATGAAATCGGCTTTGCATGATGAAGCCGGAAAATTAGTTGATCGATTGTTAGAGGCCAGTTGGCGGAGCTTACCGGCCCGTCAGCGCGAAGCGTTGGAAACATCGTTGGGGCATTTTCGCGGTACCACCCACCGCGTACGCCGTGGAAATCCATTGAATATCCACGATACCAAAGAATGCTGTTTCCCCTTGATGGAAGAGGTGCTGGACGGGCAGGTTGCGGACTTGATTGCCCATGTGAAAGATCATCATAATTATACTTATGTTCATTGTGTAAAAGTATCGAGCTTGATGTGCCTTATGGCGCATGCCATCGGGATCAGCGGGCACGAATTGTTAACGGTTGCGGCGGCAGGTTTGTTGATGGATGTGGGCAAACTGGCGGTATCGCAGGAGTTGCTCAATTCGCCGGATCCGCTGTCACGGGACGAACTAAAACAGTTAAAAAAACATGTGATACATTCCCATGATATTTTGAATCGTAGTGAAAATATCAGCGAAGGCATTCGTGTGATTGCCGAACAACACCATGAGAAATTGGATGGAAGCGGCTATCCCAAGGGATTGACTGGACGGGATTTAAATGAATTGGCGCGACTGGCTACGATTGTAGATATCTTCTGCGCCTTGACGGATAAACGCCCGTATAAGCCGGAATTCAGTTGTGAAAGTGCGATCAAGGTATTGGAAACACTGGAGGGGAAAGTCGATCCCTTCCTTCTGGCATTATTTAAAGAAATCATTATGGATGTGTATCGCCCAGAGAACCCGAGCATTCATTAAGAAAAGCACGGGTTCTATAGAAGGGGCATTAGCCTCGGATCGTAATAAGGAAGTTGCGCACTTCCTCGTTTAACTGATCTGTCGGGCCTTTTAAGTCTTCGGCGGCCCATGTGACCTGAATGGCTGTGTTATGTGATTTGGCAGCACTGCGCGTCATGGCAACGATGCGATCTGCAACGGCCTGGGCATCATCGGATACATTTTGTACATTTCTGGCGATGTCGCGTGTGGTGGCATCCTGTTCTTCAACCGATGCGGCGATTGCTGCTGCAATTTGATCAATTTGATGGATCGTTTGACTGATATCGTCAATCGCCTCGACAGCCTCGCCGGTTGCGTTTTGAATTTGCGAGATTTGGCTGGCGATTTCGTCTGTGGCGCTTGCGGTTTGATTGGCAAGGTTTTTCACTTCGGAGGCCACAACCGCGAACCCTTTACCGGCTTCGCCTGCACGTGCAGCCTCAATGGTTGCATTTAGGGCAAGCAAGTTGGTCTGTTCGGCAATATCAGTGATCAGACCGAGAACTTCACCGATACGTTGGGCAGCCTCGGCAAGGCCATTGACCTTGTCGTTGGCGGTGCTGGCTTTGGTTACGGCCTGATTGGCAATGTCGGTTGATTGGGTAACCTGTTGACCGATTTCACTGATGGCGGCAGAAAGTTGTGTGGTGGATGCTGCAACCGTATCGGCGTTGGTTGTTGTGCGTTCCGAAGCTTCTGCAACTTCCATTGATTGGCTGGTATCTGTTTCAGAGTTTTCCTTACCGCCATAACTGGCAACGGACAGGATATCCCCTGTCTTATCGGCAATGTTGGAAATGATGCTAGAAACTGAATTTTCCAAGTGATCGGCCAATTCCATCATTTGCTGACGATTGGCTTTTTCCTGCTGTTTACGTTCTGTCTCCTGATTGGTGCGCATGTTTTCCATTTCAACCAGGTTGTCTTTGAAAATGCTGAGGGCTTCTGCCATTTCGCCGACTTCATCATGGCGTTCATCCGCCGGAATTTCCGCGCTAAGGTCACCTTTGGCCAAAGTTTGCATGGCACGGGTCATGCCGCGCACCGGGCGTGAAATACTGGTTGCAATGAAAATGGCAACCACAAAAACTAAAACCAGAACCACAACAACGATGATGGCATCAACACGAATAGTATTGTCGATACTTTTATTGACACTTTCAAATTGGCTGTCGGCTTTTTCACGCCAGCTTTCGACTTGAGAGGCGACGTTTTGGTTGACTTGCGAGAATAGGTCGTCTGCCTCGAACATATAGATAACGGCCATTGACGCATCGGTTTCTGCGGTGTCGATGACATCGGTTGCTGCAACGATATATTGCGCGAAAAGGGCTGCGATTTTATCAACGGATTTTTTTTCTTCACCTTGGAAGTCATGCTTTTTGATCAAAACCTTAAGATCAATGTTCAGACCGTTGAGGGATGATTTCAGCGATTCCCGCATGGCTTTTTGCGAATCTTCATCCGTCATGTTGCTGGCGGTCCAGCTGATCATGCGGAAAAGCCCGCCGTTGACTTCGCTTAATGATTCCTGGAAATCGAGGGCTTTAACGACTTTTGCCGTATTCTCATTGAATAAATTATCCATCGAGGTTCGGATTGTTTGAATACCCGAGTAGGATAACCACGATAAAAAAATCAGGGCGATTGTAAAAATCACAGGAGAAACGAGCAGTTTCTTTGTAATGCTCCAGTTTTTCATACCAAAGAACGTCCTTTTCGTCGAAGCCAGAAGTAGTCCCGTTAAAGGCCAAAATTATGTTAGTTTGACAAACAAATTATCTTGGCGCGCAAGAGGGGGCAAGTTGAGCATTGTAATAAATTGTAAGCTTTATTATTCAATCGCGCAGTTACGTTGACATTCGGTGCGAGTCAGCATAGTTTCGCGCACAGTTGGATATTTAAATTCTAGACCCTCAGTAAATGACCGATACATTTTCCCTCGCTTTGGCACAGCTTAACCCGACAGTCGGTGCAATCCGTAAAAATATGGAATTGCTGGCGACTTATTATGACCGTGCATTGGAACAATGCGCCGATCTTTTGGTGAGCCCTGAGCTGCTAACTACAGGCTACCCTCCTGAAGATTTGGTGTTGAAGCCGTCTTTTCAAGATGCAGTTGAAAATGCAGTGCTGGCGTTTGTTGAAACAACGCGGGGAAAACCAACTGCTGTCTTGCTGGGGACGCCGTGGCGGGTGGATGATGGGCTATATAATGCTGCCCTGTTTATTTTTGATGGGGAAATTCGTCATATCGTTCTGAAACGTCATTTGCCTAATTATGGCGTCTTTGATGAAATGCGCTTGTTCTCAAGTGGTGCTGAAAGTGCTGTTATTGATTTTGCAGGGCGCAAGCTGGGCGTGATGATCTGTGAAGATATGTGGTACGATGATGTGACTGCTGATCTGAAACTTGCTGGCGCAGAGATGTTGATCGTCTTGAACGGGTCTCCCTTTGAAGGGGATAAGCCGTTCTTGCGTTATGATTTGGCAGCAGAGCGGGTTGAACACTGCCATGTGCCGCTGGTGTACGTCAATCAGGTCGGTGGACAGGACGAACTGGTCTTTGATGGGGCCTCTTTCGTGATGAACAGTGCCGGTGAACGGGTCTGCCTGATGAGCCATTGGCGCGAAGAAATGGCAATTGTCAAAATTAATAAAGACAATCAAATTGCCGGATCATTGACACACGATAGCCATGGGTTGGAAGCCTTGTATCAGGCTATGGTTTTGGGATTGCGTGATTATGTCAATAAAAACGGTTTCCCCGGTGTGGTTTTGGGCTTGTCCGGCGGGATTGACAGTGCGTTGTCAGCGGCTGTCGCGGTTGACGCGCTAGGGGCAAAACGTGTGCGTTGTGTGATGATGCCGTCGCCTTATACATCTCAAGAAAGTCTTGATGATGCACAAGGGTGTGCAGAAATGCTGGGTGTTGAATACGAAAGTATTTCCATTGAACCGGCAATGCAAGCGTTCGAGACAATGCTGGCACCGGTTTTTGTAGGGAAAGACAAAGATATTACGGAAGAAAATATTCAGTCGCGCGCCCGTGGTCTTCTGTTGATGGCCCTGTCAAATAAATTTGGACATATGTTGCTGACAACGGGCAATAAATCAGAAATGTCTGTCGGCTATGCCACCATTTACGGGGACATGTGCGGCGGTTATTCTGTTTTGAAAGATGTTTATAAAATGACGGTCTTCGCGCTGTGTAAATGGCGCAATGATCAAAAACCAGAAGGTTGTTTTGGCCCCGACGGGCGCGTTATGCCCGATAATGTGATCGCCAAACCGCCTTCGGCTGAACTTCGTCCTGATCAAAAAGACGAAGACAGCCTTCCGCCTTACGAAATTCTCGACGATATACTGGAATGTTTGGTCGAGAAGGAGTATTCCCTTGAAGATGTGGTGGCCTGTGGTCATGATGCAGATGTAGTGCGCCGGATCTGGAAGTTGCTTGATCGTGCGGAATATAAACGCCGTCAAGCGCCTCCGGGTGTTAAGCTGACATCGCGTGCATTTGGTCGCGACCGCCGCTATCCCCTTACCAACGGTTTTACGAGTCTGATATGACCTTTAAAGTACGCTTCGCACCTTCACCCACCGGTATGATGCATATCGGTAATGCCCGCATGGCATTGGTTAACTATCTTTATGCCAAAAAAGAAGGTGGCACCTTTTTGCTGCGTGTGGACGATACCGATCAGGAACGGTCCAAGCCTGAATATGAACAGGCCATCAAGGACGCCATGAACTGGCTGGGCCTGAGCTGGGATGAAGAAGAACACCAGTCTGCCCGCATGGAACGTTATGAAGAAGTTTTTGAAAAACTGAAAGCCGACGGTCTGGTCTATGATTGTTACGAGACACCGGAAGAACTGGAATTTATGCGCAAACGTTTGCGTTCGCGCGGCAAAGCGCCGATCTATGATCGTTCCGCCCTTGATCTGCCCGATGCGGATAAAGAAAAGCTGAAGGCGGAAGGTCGTCAGGCGCATTGGCGTTTTAAGCTGCCGGCAGATGACATTGAATGGACCGATCTGGTGCAGGGCGAAAAGAAATTTTTGGCGGCCAATCTGGCGGACCCGGTTATCCGTCGTGCGGACGGGACATTCCTTTATATGATGCCGTCTGCCATTGACGATATTGACTTGGGTGTCACTCATGTCTTGCGCGGTGAAGACCATGTGTCCAACACGGCTGTGCAAATTGCTATGTTCAAGGTTTTGAATGACGGCAAGTTTCCGGCGTTTGCCCATTTACCGTTACTGTCCGGTACGGAAGGCGAAAAGTTGTCCAAGCGCAAAGGGTCCATGTCTCTGGCAGAAATGCAGGAAGATGGTCTGGAAGCCATGTCGATCAACAGCTTGCTGGCACATTTGGGAACCTCTGAAAATATTGAGGCGGTCAAGAGTCTGGATGAACTGGTTGCAAGCTTCGATATTGCAAGTTTCGGGCGTGGCACACCTAAATTCGATTTCAAGGAACTGGAACGCCTGAATTCCAAGCTGATCCACGAAATGGATTGGGCGACAGCGTCTGCACGCTTGAACCTTGAAGGTGCAGACGAAGCTTTCTGGGAAGCGGTTCGCCCCAATTTGTCACGTGTGAAAGATGCACAGGACTGGGCCGCTATCGTTTATGGTAAAGTCACCCCGATTATTGAAGATGCTGATTTTGCTGTTCAGGCCAAAGACCTGTTACCCGCAGGCGACTGGGATGAAACCACGTGGCAAACATGGACGACGGCTGTTAAGGAAGCAACCGGACGCAAAGGCAAGCAATTGTTTATGCCATTGCGTCAAGCCCTGACCGGTATGGATCATGGGCCGGAACTGGGCGTCTTGTTACCTTTGCTGGGCCGTGAAAAAGTGGAAGCCCGCCTGCAAGGGACAGCCGCTTAATTTTTTCTTTTCATAAGTGCCCCTGTATTATGCAGGGGCCTTTTCTCTTTTTAAACATCGTTGGTTAAGACAATGACATTGCATATCTACAACACCCTGACCCGCAAAAAAGAAGCATTCAAACCGATTAATCCGGATTGTGTGGGCATGTATGTCTGTGGACCGACGGTTTATGATTTTGCCCATATCGGCAATGCGCGTCCGGTGATTGTCTTTGACGTTTTGTATCGTTTGCTCAAGACGCTCTATAAAGATGTGACTTATGTGCGCAACATTACCGATGTGGACGACAAGATCAACGCCAAATCCAAGGAAACCGGCGAAGATATCCGCACGATTACGGAACGCACAGCCAAAGCGTTTCACGAGGATATGGCGGCGTTAAACGCAGGTAATCCCGATATTGAACCGCGCGCAACGGAACATATCGCTGAAATGATCGACATGATTGAAACCCTGATTGCCAACGGAAATGCTTATGCCGCTGATGGTCATGTGCTGTTTCATGTGCCAAGTATGCCCGAATATGGGGCCTTATCCGGGCGTAATATGGATGATATGATTGCCGGTGCCCGTGTGGAAGTTGCTTCTTACAAAAAAGACCCGGCCGATTTTGTCCTTTGGAAACCCAGCGAAGAAGATGTTCCCGGTTGGGAAAGCCCGTGGGGACGCGGTCGTCCCGGCTGGCATATCGAATGTTCCGCCATGAGCCGCAAGTATCTTGGCAATACGTTTGATATTCATGGTGGTGGTCACGATTTGATTTTTCCACACCATGAAAATGAAATTGCCCAAAGCTGCTGCGCAAACAAAACTGAACGTTATGCCAAATACTGGATGCATAACGGCCATTTGATGGTTGAAGGTGAAAAGATGTCCAAATCGTTGGGCAATTTCTTCACGGTTCATGAATTATTGGAAGAAGTTCCGGGCGAGGCGTTGCGTTTTTATATGTTGTCGGCGCAGTATCGCTCCCCATTCGACTTTACCAAAGACGGCGTGCGTGAAGCGAAATCCACATTGGATCGTTTTTACACGGCCCTTCGCCAGCATAGTGATGTGGTGGCAGCCGAAGAGGCCGCGCCACAGGCCTTTATTGCGGCACTAGAAGACGATTTGAATACTCCTTTGGCTATCTCACAACTGCATGAACTTTTGGGGAACTTCAATAAGGCCCCCAACCCGCAGACGAAAGGGCAACTTTTAGCCGCCGCGCAATTGTTGGGAATTCTGCAACAGGATGTAGAATTGTGGTTGAAAGGCGGGGATCAGGAAAACTCCGGGGTTGATGAAAGTTCAATTGAGCGTATGATAGAAGAACGAAAACAAGCCAAAGCAAATAAGGGTTTTGCAACGGCGGATCGTATCCGTGATGAACTTGATGGGCTTGGTATCGTTCTTGAAGACAGCGCACAGGGAACGACGTGGAAACGAAAGTAGCACAGAGAAGAGTTTTTAATTTTATAGCAACAGTCTTGTTTTTTTTAGGACTGTTGGTGTCGTCTGTGCCGTCATTTGCTGCAGAACGAGATATTGTTGTCGGTGTGGGTTTGTCTAAACCGCCTTACATTATTCAAGAAGAAAATGCCGGTGCCGAATTGGATATTGTGCGGCGTGGGCTTGAAATTGCGGGTTATCGTATGAAAATTCGCTACATGCCGTTGAAACGGATCCCGCATGAGCTGAATGGTGGTGCGTTGGATGGCGGCATGACAATGCGTGCGCATATGGCGGTGGATGGGTTCTTTTCCAAAGCTATCATTTCCTATCAAAATTACGGTATTACCTTGGTAAGGCCGGACATCCGATTGAAAAAAATAAACGATCTTGGTTATTACCGTGTAACTGCGTTTCAAAATGCATCGAAGTTGTTAGGGGCAGACTTTAAAACGGCTATTGCAGAGAATAAGGAATATTACGAGGTCGCCAATCAGGCTTTACAAGTTAAAATGCTTGCAAAGGGCCGCACAGATATTGTGATTTCAGACTTTCGGATTTTCCTACATTTTAAAGCAAAAGTGGAAGAGGAAAGTGGGGAGAGAATTGCGGTTCAGTTCCATTCTTTATTCCCGCCTACTCATTATCGTGTCGGTTTCCGTGACCGACAAGTGCGAGATGATTTTGATGCGGCGATTGATGTTATGAGAGCATCGGGAGAATATACGGCGATTTTGCACAAATATATTCGTGAAGATACGATGAATATCATCAACTGAAACAGCGCAAGCCGTTCTTTTTTATAAAAATATCCCTAAACCATGTATATTGTTGCTTATATTCTCTTAAAGATGATTGAGGCAAGCGGTGAATAGGGTCGTTTTATGTTTGGTACTGAGTGTGGGACTGTTTGTTTCAGCTGTTGTACCTTCTCTGTATGCAGAAGAAAATCCGATCCCACCAAACGAAGAATTTGTATCTGAATTTCGTCAAGATAAGCCGTGGCGTAAAAAAAATCCTGATCCGGAAAAAGAAAAAAAGAAAACAGTTTCTGCTTCCAAAAAATTTAAAATGATGGCGCGTGCTCTTTTGGGACAACCGCATTGGAGCGAACGTTTCCTCAGTTTGTTGGATCGCGATATTCCCAAAATTGCCATACACCCTTTTCAAGCGGATGAACTGCCCATTTCATTGGAAGAAGCGCAAATTTATGTAAATGGGTTTACGCAAGCTTTGGTCCGTGAGGCTGACGGGCGCTATGGTGTTGTTGCGCGAAAGGAATTAGGTGCGGTTGTTAAAGATATTAACGAAATGGGGATGCGTAGCGAAAGCGAAAATCCCTTGGGGGACTTAATTGCGCGTGCACGTTCTGATCTTTTGGCAGTGGGGACCTTAACCCTTAAGGGAGACAAAATTCTGTTGGCTTATAAATTGGAGGAAACGGAAACCGGACGCATTGTGTCAAGTAGCCAACAGACATTTGCCCGTAAGGATGATGAGGTGCGTCAAGCGCATGGCGGATTGTCTGTGGGAGGGGCTGCGCAAAAAGCGGCAGGCGCTTTGTTGCGCGATGTTAATTTCGTCCGCAAAATCATGGTACAAGGGATCCGTTACCAAACGAGTGGGGTCCATACCGGATTTGGGCGTTATTTTACAGGCGCATTGGTTGATCGTTTACGCCAGCAAGCGGCCAGTGGTCCGCGTAATATTAACAGTATGGAAATCAGCGATTTTGTGATCGAAGAAGAACAGTTTCGAGGATTGCAGTTAAGTGGAAACAGTGTCGAACGTGCCACTTTATCGCAGCAAGGCCAGGGGAATTATATCTTAAAAGGAACCTATTGGCCGTTTGAAGATTATGTGGAAGTGCGTCTGAGTTTGGAAAACGAAAAAGGGGCGGCTCAAGCTTGGCGCGGGCGTATTGTTAAAAGTGACATTCCGCCTGAGCTGGATCTCTTGCCGCCGCCGTCCCCGATTGCCCAAGAAGAAACAAATCCATTAGGGCCAATTGACCTTTACCTAAGCAGTAACAAAGGGAAAGATCCGTCTTACAAAATCGGGAAAAAGATGGTGCTTTCTGTGCGAACATCTGTTGACGCTTATATCGGTTGTTATTATTTGCAGGCCGATGGGGCCATTTTTCGTATTTTCCCCAATCGTTTTATCAAAAACGGTTTCCTCAATGGGGGATTTACGCAAAATATCCCTTCGGCATCAATGCCGTTTGCCTTTGAATTTACGCCGCCTAGTGGTGTGGAGGCGGTGAAATGTTTTGCAACGGATCGCGATGTTGCAAATGATCTGATGCCCACCTTGGGACAAGCTGCGTTTGAGCCTTTATCGGTTGCCAATGAACGACAACTGACAAAAATCTATCGCAGCTTGCCCAATGTGCTTTTAAGTGAAGCGTCCTTGATTATCAGTGTGGAATAATCTGCCCTTATTCGTCGTAAGATACCAAGGTGTCGAAGGGAATACCCCCAAGCTTTTCCCTTCCGTTCAGGAAGGTCAATTCGATCATACAGGCGGTACCGACAACATTTGCACCGACTTGTTCAAACAACTTGATTGCAGCTTCTAATGTACCGCCTGTTGCCAATAAATCATCCAGAATAACAACGCGCTGCCCCGGTTTGACGGCATCGGCCTGAATTTCAACAGTGTTGGATCCATATTCCAGATCATAGCTATATTCGATTGTTTTACCCGGCAGTTTGCCTTTTTTGCGCACCATCGTAAAACCAAGACCCAACTTTAAGGCCAAGGGGGCTGCAACAAGAAAACCGCGCGCATCTAGCCCGGCGAGGATGTCCGGTTGATGACGGCTGACGATTTTGGCCATACGTCCCATTGCAACCTGCCATGCATCCGGTTCAGCAAGTAAGGTTGAAATGTCATAAAAAAGAATACCCGGTTTTGGAAAGTCCGGAATGCCGCGAATATGGTCTTTCAGATCCATGTGATGTACCCCAAATTAAACAAGCTGGTTGTATATTAAACATGTGTCCCGATAAGTACTATGTAATTTTTCTGATTTTATCAGCTGGATTTCTGTAATCTTTCAATTGGTAAACTGAAAGGGGGACGCAGTTTGGGTGTATTACGCACAAGGGCAACACCGTTAATCAGTTCCATACCAATTTCTAACATATCATTGACCTGGTCACGGCGACGCAAGCCAAGGGCATAAGGCTTGGCGGGAAGGTCCATGATTTCTGCCAGCCGTTTTTCCAATTTGGGCAATGAAATGCCGTTCTGTGCATTGAGTATTGAGAAATCAATCCCGGCCCAACTTAACCCATCACACAACCCGGTTGCGAATTTATTGTCGGGATTCAAGGTTAAAGCGGTTCCGCTAACCTCGCTGTTTAAGGCGCTACAGGTGTGTTGCAAACTTTCAGGTGTCCAGTGTCCGTCGTCTAAGATTTCAATGATGATAAATCGTTCTCGCAAGGAAGGTGTGAGTTTTGAAAGAGTATCAAGAACTGTCTGAAGGGTGTCGCCGCGCAAGGAGGGACTGTGCATGGGGATGAGAACTGGCGTGATAACGTTTTGCGCATTAAAGGAAGAGAGTGCCTTACCGGTTTGTTGTAATACCCAGAGATCTGTTTTGAGTTTTTGTTGATCGTTGGCTTTGCCATAGGCTTTCTGGCCTTCCAGTTTGGGTCCGGTTGGCGATGTATAACAAAAACGCGCACGATATAATCGCAGGCTTTGACTGCCCCTTTCCCAGCACGGGGCATATTCGACGGCGTAGGTTGGTTTCTCTTTGGATGGTGGTGGCGTGTTTATGCTTTCGTCTTCTTTTTTCTTCGTCATCACCACCCATTGGGGTTCGTCTTTGCACGCCTCTTTGCGTTCACGTTGCAGTTGTACCCATTCCGCTTCACTCATAGAAGGGGGCTTTTTTTGCCCTTTTTGCCAATGCGGATTGTTTTCTCCATGGGCAAGGTGATGCTCTTTCCAGTCGGTTTTATTATTTTCTGGATCGTCTATCTGTTGTTGCGGGACTTTGCCGTCTGTAGGTGTTTTTTCTTTTGCGTTATCGTTTGCAACCTTTTCCTTGGCGTTCCCTGCGGCTTCACCTGCACGACCTGCTTTTTCAAGGAATTCGATGTTTAGGCTGCCGTCTTTATTGAGGGCATCTTTGGGGTCAACGCCAGCCACGCGGACAAGGGGGCGGCGTTCTCCATCAAAACGATCACCGATAATCTTGCGCCCGACTTCTTCGGCAATGTCATAGGCGCGGGCATCGGCTTCTATTTCGGATAGGGTTGGGAACAACATGATATAAATCTCTTTGCTTTGATGTTCCCAACGGTTGCCCTGACCGACACGGTCACGCATGACACCTTCCGTCAGCAAGAAAATTTTGGCTTCGCGTTTATCCCATGTGTCACCGAGGGCGTGATGAAATTCCGTCATACTGAGGACGTGCAGCTTGCCAATATCGTCATGATCTTCTTCACTGATGATGTCTTCGATATTGACGGCAATGTCATCAGACATAAAACCATCGTCCTTGATCCGCACAAGTGCACGATCTTCACCAATACCTGAAAAGATTTTCTTTGCCGTTTTAATCCATTTAAACACGCAGGGGTGCCTTTATTGATTGTTTTTGATTTGTGGACTTTAACAGGTTGTTTTCCATAAAAAAAGAGCGAAGGCGTCAGGGGAACGCCTTCGCCAAAGGGGCCGTTGATTGAAGGTTAACGGCGGTATTCTTCCGGGAGGAAAAGTAACCCATCGGTTTCCCCACCCATTGCGTTATGACATTCAAAACAGAAGTTCATGCCTGCTGAATTACGTCCTTTTGTTTCTCCCCACAAACTACCATCTGCCATGATCATGGAATATTTCCAGTTCAATGATTGCGGGTTCCAGCCAGACGGCATTTTTTCCATCAGGAAAAGGGGACCGACATCGGCCTTGCCATCTGGTTTGCCGACGATTGTCGGTTTGGCAATGATTGCCCCAGTCGGCAGAATGCCAGCCTCTTCCCATTTTTGATAATCTTTGGCTTTTTCATTGACGATGTTGACGAGATAACGATCACCATGTGTACTGGATTGATAGGGGCTTTTTGTAACGTTTATCCAGTTGAAAAATTGTGTACTCGCTGGGACACCTGACTTTGCATATGCTGTCTGCATAGCGGGAATCAAACGATCCCATTCACGCGTGGCTTGTTCATCACTAAGTTCTGCGGGTTGTGCGGCTGCACATGGGTTGGCTGCGCATGGATTAGCCGCGCACGGGTTTTTTGCCGCACATGGGTTGGCGGCGCATGGGTTTGCCGCACATGGGCTTTTTGCCGCACATGGGTTCGCCGCGCACGGATTTTTGGCGCAACAGGGGTTTTGAGCACAGGCTTTTGCCGCACACGGATTAGCGAGAGCTGGCGTAAGCGGGAGGGCACTTGCGATTCCTATACCAAGGCCAAGCCCCAAGGCCAAAGGTGTGAAAGATGCGGTTTTTAGTGTTGTACGAAATGTCATAATGCCTCCCGAAGAATTTGTTTTCTGAAATGCTTTTCAAGTGTTCCAAGTATGAAGAAAGAAGGCTGGAATATCTCTAAACAATACCTTCACGCGCCATCAATAAAATGTGATTAAAACTTGAGTGCTTGTGATAAGGACTTAGCTGGAAAAGGGGTTAAGTTCTTTGCGAAGTCATTTGGGGAACTTGAAATAGGAACGTGCTATTATGGATTGGTCACAAGTAACGACAGAACGTCTAAACAAAATGTTGGCTGCAGGCAGTGAGGTCGAAAACTGCCAACGTGTCTTGAGCAAAGTTGGTGAAAATATTGTTGCGGATGTTCTGCGTGGATGTGGGACGTTTTACCAAATGAACCACTATCCGGACGGTGATGTGTATGACCATGAAACACACGGGCAGTATTATTATCATGCACACCGTGACGACGAACATGGTCATTTCCATTTATTCTTGCGCCCGAAAGGTATGCCATCGGGGATCAAGCCGGCTGCGGTCGAAGATTTTGAAGAACCAAAAGCCCAAAATGATGCGCTTAGTCATTTAATTGCGATTTCGATGGATGAGTTTGGGCGCCCGAAAGCCTTGTTTACGACTAACAGATGGGTGACGGCGGAATATTGGTATGGGTGTGAGGATGTCATTCGCATGCTGGATCATTTTGAGATCGACCATGCCAATCCGTCTTGGCCGGCAAACCGTTGGGTTGGGGCGATGGTTCAATTGTTTTATCCACAAATTTGCGATCTCTTGCGCCTGCGCGATCATGTCGTTGCCGATTGGAAAGAACAACATCCAAACGAAAATGTTTTTGAATGTCGTGATCTGGATGTAACGTCTGAACTGGAATGTAATGTTTCTATGCAAATCACCGCGATTGAACAGGAATTGGCAGCCCGCAAAACTGAAAAGTGAATTAAGTCACTGTCCGTCTGGGTGATCTTGAGGCATACTGTTTTTAATTCCTTTTAATTAAAAAGAAAAATGACAGTGCATGCGCCACCTTTCCAATGATGCCCCGCAACGGACCGGTCCACGAAACGACTGGAAAACGTTAAAAACACTTTTACCTTATCTGTGGCCTGAAAATGCGCGGGACTTGCGTATCCGGGTTGTGATTGCCTTGTTGTTTTTGGCAGCGGCAAAAGGGTTAAACGTCTCCGTTCCGATCTTTTATAAAAAAGCGGTGGATGCGTTGAGCATGGATGGCACCGCACAACTGCTTGTGGTGCCGATTATGTTGTTGGTTGGCTATGGTGTGGCGCGTGTTCTTTCTCAGGCCTTCGGGGAACTGCGTGATGCGGTGTTTGCGCGTGTGGGGCAACGTGCGATTCGTGATGTCGCCCTTAAGACCTTTCAACATTTGCATAAACTGTCTTTGCGATTTCATGTGCAGCGTCAGACCGGGGGGCTCAGTCGGTCCATTGAGCGCGGCACCAAGGGTATCGAATTTCTATTGAACTTCATGCTGTTCAATATCTTGCCGACTTTGCTGGAAATCGTGTTGGTCTGTGGCATTTTGTGGGTCATGTATGATTGGACGTTTGCGCTGGTGACGTTTGCGACCATTGCCGGATATATCGCCTGGACCTTGATTGTGACGGAATGGCGGATCAAATATCGCCGCACCATGAATAAAAGCGATAACGAGGCCAATACCAAAGCAATTGATAGTTTGCTCAATTTCGAAACCGTCAAATATTTCACCAACGAAGACCATGAAGCGCGTCGTTATGACAGTGCGTTACGCCGATTTGAAGAAGCTTCCATTAAATCCAAGGTTACTTTAAGCCTGCTGAATATCGGGCAGGGTGTGATTATCTCGTTGGGGTTAACCGCGGTGATGATTATGGCGGGTTACGGCGTGCAAGGCGGCACCATGACCATTGGTGATTTTGTCTTGGTCAACAGCTATCTGATCCAGCTTTATATGCCGCTGAACTTTTTGGGATTTGTTTATCGCGAAATCAAGCAATCGCTGGCAGATATGGAACATATGTTTTCCCTGTTGGATAAAGAGGCGGAGATTGCAGACGACGTGGATGCCTGTGATTTACCTGAAGGCGGCGGGGATGTGCGTTTTGAACAGGTTTCGTTTTCTTATGATCCACGCCGGCCCATTTTGAAACATGTCGATTTCCATGTACCAGCGGGTAAAACAACGGCAATTGTCGGGTCCAGTGGGGCGGGGAAATCGACCTTGTCACGCTTGTTGTTCCGGTTTTATGACGTTTCAGATGGCGCTGTGAAAATTGATGGTGTCGATGTACGCCAGATTAAACAAGCGGCCTTGCGCGGGGCAATCGGCATTGTGCCGCAGGACACGGTTTTGTTTAACGATACGGTCTTTTATAACATTGCATATGGTCGTCCCGGTGCGACACCGGGGGATGTGGAAGAGGCGGCCAAGCTGGCCAGTATCCATGATTTTATTATGGGGCTACCTGATGGTTATAACACGATGGTGGGCGAACGTGGCCTTAAGCTATCCGGTGGGGAAAAACAGCGGGTTGCAATTGCACGTACAATTCTGAAACGCCCGCGTATTTTATTGTTTGATGAAGCAACATCAGCCTTGGATACCCATACGGAAAAAGAAATTCAGGTGTCGTTGCGCGATGTTTCAAGTGGATTGACGACGTTGGTGATTGCCCACCGTTTATCAACGGTAGTGGATGCCGATGAAATTCTGGTTTTGGAACAAGGCGAGATCGTTGAACGCGGTAACCATGCAAAATTATTGGATAAGGGCGGGGCTTATGCCGCTATGTGGGCAAAACAGCAAGAAGCCGCCCAAGCGTTGGAAACCTTGGAACAAGTGGGTGAAGATGTCGCACCTGCCTTGAAACCAGCTTTATAGACGACCGGCTTTCAAGGCCCCGTTGATCATGGTGCGTGCAATCAACTTGTGAAAAGGTTTGATGATTGCCATGTAGGTTTTACCCAAGGCGTTATGGGTGTTGACCACTGTGGTTAAGCGGATTGTTTGTGGTCCTGCCCATGTCAGTGAAATTCGAAAATCCAGATGACTATCGTTTTCGCCTGTCACCAGTTGATTTTCACTGTGATGCAATAAGGTAAACATCCCCAGTCGTTTGCCAACTTCGATTTTGTCTTTTGCGGGCAGGGTATGGGCGGATTTGGCTTCATCAGGACTTGCTGTTTTAAGGCCAAAGACGCCAACAATGCGATTGCGTGTATTCATCAACCAAGTGACCCAACCTGGACTATGGGCAAAGATCGCCCAATAAATTTCGCTTAAATCCTGTTTGTGAACCGGTGTGGCTTCGTAACAATCGACGAAGGTAACACGTTCCAAGAGGTTGGCGGTTAAATCAGAGGTAACCGGAATTTCCGTAACAGCCATTTTATGCCTCGTCTTTTGACCTGTGATCGTAAGATGTAAGCCGAGCACAACAAATGCACAAGCCTATAGGCTCTGAAAAAGACCCCCACCGAAAACAGGTGGGGGCGTGTGGGTATGATGGAGATGACCAATAGGGGTTATTGATCTGTGGCCGGGTGTACGGTTGAATCATCGGGGATAGGTTCTTCATCACGTACATAAAAGGCCACCGGGGGCGGTGCGACAGGTTCCAACCGATCGGGAGGTGAGGGCGTATCGTATCGGCTGGGATGAGGGCCATAGTAATTAACCAGTCGGGCCGCGTCCCGGTGAACAGGTTCGCTGAAACATTTGACGGAACCGAGCTGTTGATAACAATAGCGCGGTTCTTCTTCATAGACGGCTTCTTCGTACTTATCGACGTACCCGCAGGCACTCAGACTCAGAAGTCCACCTATGATCCATCCTAATTTCAGCCTTTGTAACATTTTCGATCCTCTTTATTGATCGGGTCGTTTTTTCCGACCTCTGTTGAAATGAGATTGCAAAGAGGATGCCAAAAAGAAAAGGGGCTGCTCAAAAATGAACAACCCCTTAAAATTCAAAAAGTTAACAAAAGGTTTACGAATTCACGTCCACCACAATGCGTCCCTGCGTTTGGCCTTTGAGGATTTTTTTGCCTACCTCCGGCAATTCTGACAGGGTAATTTCGCTCGTCATGGCATCCAGTTTATCCATCGGCAGTTCGTTGGTCAGGCGCTCCCATGCGGTGACGCGACGCTCAAACGGGCAGGTGGCACTGTCGATCCCTTGCAGAGTAATACCACGCATCAGGAAGGGCAAAACCGTGGTGTGCAATTCATTGGATGCCGCAAGACCAACAGACGCGCAGCAGCTCCAATATTTTAACGTCGCCAAAACATGATGCAGGGTGGAACCGCCCACATTGTCAATGGCACCGATCCAGCGTTCACCACCCAAGGGACCACGTGGGCCTTCTTCCAATTCGGCGCGTGAAACAATAGTGCTGACGCCCAGACTTTTCAGATATGCGTGGGAACTTTCAGATCCAGTGGATCCGGCAACTTTATAGCCCAGATTGGCAAGGATAGCGCAAGCAATGGAACCTACACCGCCGGATGCACCGGTGACCAGAACGTCGCCCTCCTGATTTGGTTTCATACCGTGGTCTTCCAACGCCATAATGGATAGCATGGCGGTATAGCCAGCCGTTCCAATCGCCATTGCGCGTTTGGTGGAAATCGCATCGGGCAGGGGAACCAGCCAATCGGCCTTCACGCGGGTTTTTTGGGCATAGCCCCCCCAATGAATTTCCCCGACACGCCAGCCGTTTAACACCACGCGGTCACCGGGTTTGTAACGATCATCTTGTGAGGCTTCAACCGTACCGGCAAAATCAATACCGGGAACATGAGGGTATTCTTTTACCAGCTTGACCAGACCATTCATGATGAGCCCGTCTTTGAAGTTCAATGTGGAGTAATCAACCTTAACCAGAACCTCTCCGGCAGGCAGGTCATTGTCGGAAACTTCCTTGATCGCCAGCGTCATATCTTGATCAAGCAACAGGGCATTAAATGTCATTTCTTGGACCTTTCATGATTTGATTTGACAGAACGATACAGAATGTTCGGTAAGCGATCAATCTTTTCAATTTAGGAAGTGCTTTTTGCAAAATATAAGTTTACTTTTAATTGTATTCAAATTTAAAATATCGCAAAAAGTGTAATTGAAGGGTTGGTTAAATGAAAAAGATTGTTTTGTTGTCTGCTGCGTTGACTTTTCTTTGGTTGCCGATCGCTTTTGCTGGCAAGGACGTGACCTTGACGGGTTATGCTGATGATTTGCTACAGACCCCGACATTTGATTGCGAAGGCGATGGTATTCATGCCTTGGCCTATCAAAAAAGTACACTTGGTGATGTTGGAAAGGTGCGTACGGCAAAATGCACACTGTCACCCGGCTTTTTTATTGTTAATCGGGAATTTCATTTGCAATCGCGCGATGCGAAAAACGCGCAACTACAAAATATTCTTTATAAAATAAATACGACGACCGGTGCCATTGCCGGCAATGCAGTACTTCAGCAACAAGGGCGCGTGTTCAGTTTGCCTGATGGCTCAGAGGGCGTTATGAATTATGGTGTAAGCCATGCTTCTCCCCCGATTACAAATCAGGCCTATATCTATACGGGCCCGCGTCAAAATGGTTGGATGGGGCAGCTTCAAACACAATATTCAGATTTAAAATTTTCAGATTTGGTTTTGCCCGGCTCCCACGATGCAGGCATGTATGAAATGACCTTACAGGATACTCAGGCTGCTGTTGCCCAGATGTGCGGATCCAATGCGGTTTTGGATGCACTTTGTAAGGCAGGGGTTAGCGTCGGTGCGCAGGCTTTGGAAAACTTTTCAATTACACAAAAAGATGCCAGTGCGGCGCAAATGGATTTTGGCACACGTTATTTTGATTTCCGTCCTGCCTATTTAAAAACGGATACCAGTAAGACGGCATATCATGTGCATAATTTTATAACTGGGGTTTCTTTTGCTGATTTTTTAAAAGGCGTAAATCAGTTTTTAGCGGCAAACACGCGGGAAATTGCGGTTGTTCAGGTTAAGGATTCCGGCATTCAGGACAGTACTTTTCAACCTTTGAGCAAAGCGGAAGTTCAAACGTATTTGTTACAATATATCACGGCAAATGTCGGCTATGATCTTGTGGACGATATTCAGCCATATAACGATAAAACACTCAAACAAATTGCCGGATCAGGAAAGCGTTTGATTGTTTTGTATGGGAATTCAAATGTGAATGACAGTTATAGTGATGAAGCGTATTCCCAGTCTTTGACAGATGCGTCTTCAATTATTGCGTCGCTGGAAAAAACACTGGCGAAGACGGGAGATTTTCAGTTCACCATGTTGCAATTGCAGGATACGGGATCTGGTGCGTTGGTTAATCATTACCTTCCCACCATCTTGAAAAATCCAACGTCATGGGCCAATAATTTGTTGGTATCGGGAACAGGTAATATTTTACAGGCAACCAAACCTTTGTTTGATACGCAGACTTATAGCTGGTTGACAACATCAACAGCATTAAACGGAATTGCACAGCAAACCAATATGGTTGTTTTGCTGAATGACTTTGTAGAAGTTGGTTTGAGTGCACATGCCATTGGTTTAACGACATATCGGTACAATCAACGTAAAACCTTGGAATAAGCGTGTGCGCAATCGCGCTTTTTTGAAGCGAATCTTATGGTGGATTAGGAAAATTTATTTTCTAAGGGTAATTTCATTTCAAAGGGAACTTTATTTTCGGTTCTATCCTTCTGAAATTGGCTGAGTTTTTACTTGATTGTCGCAAATGTATGACAGTTTCTTGACTTCTTGGTTAACTCGAAACATTGTTGCGAATAAATCATTTGAACCAAAAAGAATTCATGACCAAAGATTATCCGGCCCTTGAGGTCAATGACATCCATAAGTATTTCGGCGACCTTGAAGTGTTGAAGGGAATTTCCCTGACGGCACATTATGGCGATGTGATTTCCATTATCGGTTCCAGTGGATCTGGGAAAAGTACGTTCCTGCGTTGTCTGAACTTGCTGGAACGCCCGACAAAAGGCAGTATTCGCGTTGCCGGTGAAGAAATGAAATTGCACCGTGAAAAAGACGGTCAGTTGGGCGCGGCCGATAAAAAGCAGATCACACGTTTGCGTTCTGAAATCGGTTTTGTGTTTCAGGGCTTCAATCTGTGGGCGCATATGGATTTGATGGAAAATATCATCGAAGGTCCAACGCAGGTGAAGGGCATTTCGAAAAAAGAAGCGACGGAAAAAGCCGCAGAACTGCTTAATAAGGTTGGGCTTTATGATCGTCGCGGGCATTACCCGTCGCAACTTTCCGGCGGACAGCAACAACGCGCAGCCATTGCACGCGCCTTGGCGATGGAACCTGAATTATTGTTGTTTGATGAACCGACCTCGGCACTTGATCCGGAATTGGTCGGTGAAGTTTTGAAAGTGATGCAGATCCTTGCCGAAGAGGGGCGCACCATGTTGGTGGTGACACATGAGATGGGTTTTGCCCGCGAGGTGTCCAGCCACGTGATGTATCTGCACCAAGGGCAGGTGGAAGAGTTCGGGCCGCCTAAAGAGGTTTTTGAAAATCCGAAATCCGAACGCATGAAACAGTTTATCAGCACGGAATTATAAAAAATCCGGCTGGTTAGGGGTTTAATCAAATACATCACGGGAGATGTTTTCTATGAAGAAAATTGCATTTGCACTGGCTGCTATTCTGGGCCTAAGTGTTTCTATGGCACACGCGGGTGATAAAATCCGCATTGGGACGGAAGGTGCTTACCCTCCGTTTAACGGGATTGATAAAGACGGCAAAGCGTTTGGTTTTGACGTTGATATCGCCAATGCCCTTTGTACAGAAATGAAGGCGGAATGCGAAATTATCGCACCGCTGGATTGGGATTCCATCCTGATCGGTTTGAAAAAGAAAAAGTATGATGCGGTTGTGGCTTCTATGTCCATTACCGAAGAACGCAAAAAAGCGGTTGATTTTACAGAGCCTTATTATTCAAACAATCTGACTTTGGTGGCTAAAAAAGGTTCCAACGTTGATCCGAAAAACCTGGCGGGTAAAGCGGTTGGTGCACAACGTGCGACGATTGCGGCGAACTACGTCACAGATGAATTGAAAGACGTTGACGCGAAATTGTACGATACACAGGAAAATGCGTATCTCGACCTTGCGTCAGGCCGTATTGATTTGTTGGTTTCCGATAAACTGCCGGCTTATGACTGGTTGCGTAGCGAGCAGGGCAAAGGTTTCGAATTTATCGGTGATGCGATTGATGTGAATGACAAGATCGGTATTGCCGTTCGTAAAAAAGATGATGAACTGCGTGAAAAATTCAATGCGGCGATCAAGGCAATTGTTGCCAATGGCACATATGCAAAGATCAACGAGAAATATTTCCCGTTCTCTATCTACTAAGATCAGAGATACCGCCCCTTTCCCTTGGTTAGGGGCGGTGTTTTTTTTACGAAAGACGAAGTATGTTTGACCTGCAAGGATTTGGTCCGCAAATCGCGTTGGGTGCCTGGATGACGGTTCAGGTGGCCTTTGGCGGTTTGATCGTTGGCCTGGTCTTCGGATTGATGGGGGCCGCGGCCAAGCTGTCACCTTATGCTGTTTTGCGCGGTGTGGGGCAAAGTTACACCACAGTTGTACGCGGCATACCGGAAATCCTTGTGGTGTTAATCGTTTATTTTGGCGGGGAAGATATCGTCAACCGGATTGCTGAAAGCGTCGGTTATGATGGTTATATCGAGATTAACGTTTTTGTCGCCGGTGTTTGTGCCCTGGGATTGTCATTCGGGGCCTATGCGACCGAGGTTTTTCGCGGGGCCATCCAGTCTGTCCCTGCTGGACAGATTGAAGCCGCAGTGGCGTGCGGTATGCAATCGCACCAGATTTATTGGCGGATTACCTTGCCTCAGGCCATGCGTTTGGCGATACCGGGGTTGGGCAACCTGTTTCAGGTCTTGTTGAAGGATACATCGCTTGTATCACTCATTGCCTTGCCTGAATTGATGCGAACGTCTCAAGCCGCCATCCAAAATACCAAAGAACCGTTTACGTTTTATTTTATTGCCGCCCTTATTTATCTGGGGATTACGACCGTTGTTTTGGTCGGACAGATTTATGCAGAACGCTGGGCCAATCGCGGTGTGAAGAGGGCATCGGCATGAATTGGGAAGAAATTTTTGTTGCTCTGCCCAAGCTGTTGGATGGCGCGTTTCTGACATTGGAATTGGTGGTTATTTCCTGCATCATCGGATTTGTGATTGCCATTCCGGTTGCCTTGATGCGGGCCTCGCAAAATTGGTGGGTGAGCAATATACCCATTATTTATACCTTCTTTTTCCGGGGCACACCTCTGCTGGTACAATTGTTTTTGTTTTATTATGGGGCGGCGCAATTTGATGCGGTGCGCGAAAGCATCTTTTGGCCTGTTCTTAAGGAGGCTTACTGGTGTGCACTCATCGTATTTGCCTTAAATACCGGGGCTTATACGGCTGAAATTTTCCGAGGGGCCATTCAAGCCGTGCCACATGGCGAAGTCGAAGCCGGAATTGCAATCGGCATGCAGAAACACACACTTTATCGCCGAATTGTTTTGCCCCGTGCAATCCGTATGGCCTTGCCTGCTTATGGCAACGAAATCATCCTGATGCTTAAAAGTTCGGCACTGGCTTATACCATTACACTGTTTGATCTAACCGGTGTGACGCGTACGATTATCGCGCGTAATTATCTGGCGGTCGAGATGTATTTTACGGCAGGTGTGATTTATCTGCTGATGACATTCATCTTTATTCAAGTTTGGATGCGGGTGGAAAAACGCTTGCTAAGATTTCAAAATTAAAAAAAATATATACACACCTATACGGGTGTATAGTTGATTTTTAACACTTAATAGCCAACTATCTATAGGGTGTGTCGATACTGCATCATAAGAAAAGCAGGTCGTGCACATGAGAGTTAGCAGGATAGTGAAATGCTTTTTTTTGAGAACTATGCAACCGTCGAAGATGTCATTAATTTCAAACAATCAGAAGCCCCCGATCATGATGGTCTTTTGAAAATTCCGATGACGGCAACGTTACTTCAACTTATTGATTATATGGCAGATCATCAGGTCGGGGTGGTCTTTTTACATGATGCCGAAAACCAGATTATCGGATTGATATCGGAACGTGACATTATTCGCCATATTGCGATGAATGCGCTAGAAGCATTTGAAAAACCCATTCATATGATGGTGCGGCATAGTGTCGTGACCTGTAAGCGCGGTGATAAATTGAAAGCCGTCGCAAGCCATATGGCGCAGCAACATATTCGACATGCGGCTATCCTCAATGATAAGGGGGAATATATCGGGGTTGTCAGTTCCAGTGATATCGAACTTTTTGCCGGGCAAGGGTAGTATGGAAAAACTTCCCTGTAAAAACACATTCGATATGACCGTCCATATTGTCATTTCTGCTGTGAAAGAGAGATTGGCAACGGGTGCAATAACGCCCGCAGACCTTGATGAGATTGAGCAAGCGCTCACCGTTGAAAATTCTCAGGTCGAGGCATTTTGCCATTCTGTACATGAACGCTGCATGAGCAAATCCAAACTGGACTTGTTGGTGCCGCCCAGAACGAATGCCTATGGTCGGATTATGGTTCAACCGTTGGAAAGTTTGTTTGATAAAAGGCATCGACGTTTTTCGGAAAGACAACTGGCGAATTATTTTCATATGCTGTCTTCGATCATAGGGCGGGAAGTTTACGAAAAAAATCATGATCGTATGTCTGAATTGATGCGCAATGAAATTCGGGATCGTGGCAGTCATTTTTCATGGGATAGCTTCTATAATCACCCTGAAGTCGTGCGTTGTCGATTGGAGACTTTAGGTGCGATTGCACAGGCCTTTGAGCACTTTGACCAACGTATGAACTGGTTTATCAGTGTTATGGAAGGTTCCGCCCATAACCCGGAAGATGGTGCCGGCACCCTTCAATTTACCGAACAACAGGCAAAAGCGTTTTTATGGGCATTATTTGATGAGTGCCGAGATATGAAAGAGGATGCAAGAGAACGCCTTGATCAATATGTGGGTGAACGACGCAGAAAAAATATTGCTTTTTTGATTGCGCGATTAACCCAAATGTGAGCCTCAAGATATTGAGCTTCCAAAACATATTTTTGATTTTGAAGGCTTGACGACGGTTATATACAAGTGTTATATAAAGATAATTATGCGTGCTAAATTTAATGTTTTCAATTACTTAGCCTAAATTGTAGTTATGCACGAGCATAATTACAAGTTCCCAAGACTTAGTGAATTTGCTAGGTCTTTTTTTATTGCCTGATAAGAGATGGCAATTTGACCGACAGGTTCTCAAAATGCAGACATTCAAACTAACGCCCAAGCCACAAAGCGATTACCGCCTTGAAATCAAGGAGTTGAAATATCGCTGCAAGCTGGAAACACACGGCTACCGCCTTGATAAAGTTGTTTACGGTTTTTCAGAAAAGTTGGCGAACCTTGCAAAGATGTGCGATACGGGTATAAGCATTGAAGAAGTGCCTTTTGTGGATGCTCAACGTGATCTCGTCAAAGCCCTTGTCGAACGTGGTCGCGCCAAGTCTAAAATCGACCACCTGTTGCACGCCCAGGAATTTGACGGCGCGGACAATGGCGATGATGTCAACAAGGCGAAAATGAAGCTCAACGAGCTCAACAACAAAATTCAGGAAGCCAAAACGGCCCTTGGTATCACCGGCACCGTGAAACTCCTGAAATTCTAATTCCTTTATTATTGAAAGCAAACGCGATGACCAAACTCGCCCCCAAAGTCCGCCCCGATATCTCCGACTGGAAAGCCGCCGACCTTAAAACTTGGCGCGAAAAACACGGCTTCGACCAAATTCAGGCTGCCGCCGCCATCGGCATCGGTCGCCAGACATGGTTGAAGATGGAAACAGGTAAGAAGGCCGTCGATCTGGTCTATTATCTGGCTTGTGTTGGGTATGATGCGGTGAAGGGGGAATAAACTTCTGATCTGTGTTCCCATAGTAGATTTTCAAAGGCGCCATGCAGGCGCCTTTTTTTATAGTGGGGAAGGCCTCGTGACTCAGTTTTATGTTGTAGAGAAAGATAATTTCGAGGCTGACCTCGGAATAATTCTTCCGTGCGACGAATTTACAACGAATACTAGCGCTGACAAGCGAATAAATAAATTCTATTTATAATAGTCTCTATAATCATAAGGCAATCTCAAGAGATAACAGGCTTGACAACCACGAACACATGCGGGAAGGATAATTATTCAAGCAATCAGGGGCATCCAGCAGTGACAGTATTACACAAGAAAAGCGATGTATCGATCAGCTTTCATTATCTGATCCGCAACATAAGCGAAGAAAAAGATGAAGTCGTAGAAACTCCAATTTCGGAAGTAGAGTTTGAATATCTATTCGAAAATCTACGTGGCGTCAAAATGGCCAACCTTCAAGATGAGGAAACTGAAACCGATATACGTTTCAAAAAATTGGTTGCTCTGGAAAGGCTTGAGAAATTTAATGGTCGCTACATCACCGGGGTGTATAAGACTTCATACTGGGGACATTCATATGAGAACACTGAAAAAGGTGAAATCACGGCTTCCAGCCTGAACCTCCGGCCTTTCTATTTCCTGTTGTATCTTTCCGAATCAGGTAGAATTTACATCGGTAGCCAATACCTTGGAAGCTACGGCGGTTATACAGCTCTGAAAAACACCATATTGCGGTGCATGAAGCAGAGCAATCAAATCATGGTCCGCTCTTTCAATTCTGCATACGATCAACTGGAAGGGGCGCAGCCGAAAGAAGTGGAAATTCAGATAGCGCGAAGATCTGAAAGCATTACATCCGGAAACTTTTATGGCCAAGCAGGTGCTTTCGCGTTCAAAAAACAACACAAAGATGATGGCTTTGAAGAGAAAACTAGTAATGGTTTCCTGAAGCATCTATTCAAGTCTAAAAGCGAAATCAGAAAAGGTATTGCAAAAACCTTGCAGCAAAACCAAATTCTTGATGTGGCCGATGATGAAATTCAAGGGTGTAAAATTCTTGTTCAGCTAGAGAGCGGCAGAAAACAGATAATCCAGTTACTGGACCACCGCCATTTCGCCTCGCGGTTCCCCGCTGAAGTGCCCCTACAAGACGATGGCCACCCGCACTATGAGATGATGAAGACAGTAAGTATAGAGATGTTGAAAGAACAGATAATATCTGTAAAAGAAAATGTTTAACCTTAAGAGCATTATTTTAAATAATGATGAAACTTTCTATAATTTTGCGACAGGTGAAAAGCTTAGCCGCAAAAAAAGAGTTATAGTTAAGATCTCTTTATCCATAATTTTATCTTTCTTTTTCTTTAATATTGGAAAAGACCTAATAAATGCGGTAATTGCTATTTATGCAATTCTTATTGGATTTGGATTTAATATTCTTTTCTATCTTCTAACTATTAAAAAAGAAGACCACAAGAAGGATAACTCATCTATTGAACACGAATTAAAGGTGAAAAAGATAAACAAGCTCACTGAAGAGCTTTTTTATAACGTTTCCTATTTTAATGTCATAGCTGTGGCGCTTGTTTTGCTGTCACTGTCTTTCTTTGTGGCCGAAAGTCAAAACCTTGCCAGCTTGAAAGCACATATTATGAACAGTAAGACTGCCTTTCTGTTTCCTCATTTACTAAAAATCAAACTCGCTATCTATATCGTTTTTGTTTTCACTTTTTATTCCACCCTCATTGAGAGCGCCTATACTTTTTTAAGAACTATTGGCCGGGTCACGTTCTTTTTTGATCAGAAGATTAAAATTCAATCCAATTGAGAACTTGAATTCCAAGTATAAGGTTCCACCCCATATCACCCCGAAACCTGCCTGCATCCCCCGCAGCATATCCAGAACCTTCTCGGACTTTCATTCCTGCGCGCCAGTGGCTTTTAAAGGGTGATCAAAAAGGTCTGATTGCTTATCATTTTGTTAATTGCTTGTTTGTAATATGGGAATGATTATTCCGTTTTTGATGAAAGGGTTATAAAATGCAGGACGCTCAACTTGGTCGCATTAAATTGAAAATGGACAAGACAATTCGTGAAATTAATCAAGTTGTCATAAATCCTGAAATCCCCGAGTTATCATCAGAAGATTTGGAACCTGTTTTTCGTCTTGTGGCAAAATGCAGAGCCGCTTACCTTAAACAGCTTTTTCACGTAACCCTTGCAGCAAAAAAAGGGCTGCCTGACAACGGGCAAATTCAAGAATTAGCTGATTTGCGAAATACATATGAAGAAATCTTGAAAGCAACTCAAGCTTTGGAAACAGCTATTGAGCGCGGGTATCTTGATATGAAAAATATCTAATATTAAATATAGCGATTTCTTGCGAGCTCTCCACACTCTTTGAAGTGACTTTCAAGTAATGCTTAGCGGAAAAGGGCAGAGGCCAGATATTCGCCGTAATGTAAGGCGGGGGGATCGTTGGATTTTAGGAATTGGGATTTGAATTGGTCTGTGCCGTCCAAGGCGAGCAGGTCGCAATTTTGTTTTTCCAGAAAGGCTTTCATGTTGCCTTTTTTCATATCCCATTTGATCGGCTCTCCGATCATATTCAGGTAAATCTGTAAAAGTTTTCGGGTGTTGTTGTCCGCGCTGTCTTGCGGTTCAAGGGCGGTGAACAAGAAACGGGTGCCACTGCCGCTTAGGGTGCGAATTGCATTAAACATATGGGTGATTTCGTCATCACTCAGGTACATGGTCACGCCTTCGCAGATATAAAGTGTCGGGATATCTGTTTGAAAGGCGTTGAAGGCGGCAAGACGGTCTTCGAGGTTTTGATGGGTGAAATCGATGCTGAGGTAATGAAGATTGCTTTGCTCTGCCTCTTTTAAGGCCTGTGCCTTAAATTGCTGGGTATCGGGATGGTCAATTTCAATAAAGGAGACATCCGGGTTTTCTTTTGCCAGACGCAGGGCGAGGCTGTCAAACCCGGCGCCAAGACACACGACTTGCTTGATACCGTCTGCAAGAGCGTTGCGTGTATGTGTTTCTATGGAAAGTTTGCGCAAGGCATAGTGCAGGGTAATGCCGGGTAATAAAAGATATTCGCGCAGTTTGACGCCTAGGGTAAAGCCCGGTTTATTGATTTGTGCCAGTCGCTTTTGACCTTCTGGTGAGTTTGAGAGTATTTTTTCGCCGAGCTCTATCGCGTCTGGTGAAATGAGATAATGATGAGGGGTGCGCCGGGCGATATACATAATGCCTTGCAGAACTGTATAGGCCGTGATGCTGGCTTTATTCTCTTTCATTGATCAATCTTTCTCGACAAAGGTGATGGCATGCTTGCTGCGCGTGATGAGATTTTGCGCTTCTAAGGTGGCGAGATACGTTTCGGCTTCTTCTGGTGTGGCAAGCGCCATTGAAGCAAAATCTGTTGTGGTGACTTTGGCAATGCGCTGATTTGGGTTTTTTGGGTCAATCGTGGCGTTTTGGCGCAAGTTCTTGGTGAAATACTCCATGCGCTCTTCTAGCGAGGCATAAGCGTAAAGCAAGGCGCGTTCGTCTGCAGAACGCAGGCGTTTGGATAAAATTTCCATCAAATCGCGCAGGTAGGTAGCGTTTTCCTGAATTTTCTGCCAAAAGGTTTCCCGGTCAATCACCAAAAGTTCGGTATTGCCGATGGTGGTGGCACTGGCCGAACGTGGGGCATCATCAATGAGTGACAATTCACCAAACATATCGCCGGGGCCGAGTTTCGCTAACGAGAGTAGCTCGGCATTTTCTTTATAACGGCACGCAATATCGACGCCACCTTTGGTGATGAGGTAGGCTTTGTCGCCATGGCTGTCTTGTTCAAAAATCGTTGTAGCGCTATCCAAAAGATACCATCGGAAACAGCCGCTGAAATGATCCAGCAGTGTTTTTTGTTCCGGCAGCATATTAAAGGCCCAGTTGTACATATTGACCAGCGGGGTGGCGATGGCAATGATATGGCTGCCGATTTCTTCAATCCAAATTTCATCAGACAGGATTTCCCAGCCGAGGCGCTTGTAGATGCCAATTGTTTTGGCGTTTACGGTTGCAATAATGTGGCTGACATTCAGGGAATGCCCGACATCAACGGCCATACGCAACAGGGCGCGGAAAACGTCGCGTCGATTGCGCCATTCTTCAGCGATAGCTAACATGCCGGAACTGGCAAAAACAGGGGGTGTTGTGTTTTCGTCAAGTGCTTGTTGGCGGATTTTATTTTTATAAGGCGTGAAATCAAAAGATTCATCAGCGGCAGTGCCAATTTCGTTTTCGACGGTCACGCGCATGGTGCCGACGGCGGTTTCCTCGCTGTAAGCAATAATGTTAATGCAATTCGGTACAGAATCGTAAAGGTCAATAATGTAGTCGTGAGCGGTGTTTTGAAAGCTGCCGTCCGCCTGATAGACGCTGTGGCGCAAACGATAGACATCATTCAGTTCTTTAGCCGATTTTGCAATTTTGATTTTTATTGCCATTTTAAAATTTGCCGTAAAGGTTTTAAAGAACTGCTATTCATCAATTTAATTGAGGGCCTGTCAAGGAATAGATAGGATGCGTACAGATGAGACAGGGTATTCTTTATGATATTCTCAAGTTATATCCTGTTCTTAAAATGTAAAATGAAACCTGTGAAAATGATTGTTTGATTTATGGGAGGGAAAATCAATTTGGCGCGATAATTAGGTGGGCTAGATGTTTTTACTTCTAAATGAGGAAATGATTTTTATTATTGTTTCTTATTCATTTTTGACTATTGACTAAATTTTTTATATTTAATTTTACTTTAAAAAATATGTATTTTTGTTGATGGTTTTCAATGACATGAAAAAATATTTCTGATTTTTTCTTGAAAATTATACAGAAATATCCGATGTTTAATCAGTAAGTTCAGTAGCAACTATTTTTTTATTTTGAAGAAGAAGTAAAAAGTGCTTGCTATCCTGTTTCGTAGTTACTAAATAGCGCCTCGCCTTATCATTTAGTGGTAGTAGATGTGTTTCAAGTTGTTCGTGATTGGAATTTAAATGACAACTTTTAATCGCCCCATCAAAATTTGTTTTCTGATGTACCCGTGGGAACGCATTTCCCCGGAAAGCGATACGACCTTGCGTATTATTCATGAAGCGGTTGGACGCGGCCATATTGTGGCGGTGACAACACCGACAAACCTGACAATCCGTGAAACGGTGGCGCATGCGTTTTGTTCAGTAATTGAACGCAAGTCCTATACCCGTTCTGCGCAACATTTCCATAAGTCGGCAACCTTCAAAAAACGTTTGTTACCGCTCTCTGGTTTTGACGTGATTTTCATGCGCGCCAATCCGCCGTTGGATGTGACGGTGTTGAATTTTCTTGATTCTGTTAAAGATGACACATTCATCTGTAACGATATCAATGGCTTGCGCATTGCAAATAATAAAATTTATACTGCTGCTTTGTATGATCCGAGCAGCACGTTTGTACCGGCAACCCATGTGTCGAAAAACCGGGAATATTTGGAAAAAGTTCTGCTAGAGTCCGATCAGGAACAAATGATTTTGAAGCCACTCAATGGTTTTGGTGGTCAAGGCGTTATTATTGTTGAAAAAAAATCCAAGAGCAGTTTCCGTTCTTTGTTGGATTTTTATCTGGGCGCCAATTCAGATCAGTACGTCATTTTGCAGGAATTCGTCCCCGGTGCGGAAAAAGGGGACGTTCGTATTCTTATGTTGAACGGGGAACCGATCGGTGCCATGAAACGCGTCCCGGCTGAAGGTGAAGCCCGTTCCAATATTGCAACAGGCGGTAAGGCGGTTAAACACACGTTGACGAAGGAAGAAAAAGAACTCTGTCGTCAGGTTGGCCCTAAATTGGTTCGTGATGGTTTGTATTTTGTTGGTTTGGACGTCATTGGTGGCAAACTGATTGAAGTAAACGTTCTCAGCCCTGGTGGGATCACGCGGATCAACCGATTGAACCGGGTCCGCTTGCAAGCCAAAGTCATTGATTTTGTGGAATCTGTGGTGACCGCCAAAGAAGTCCTGATGGCGCGTAAGAACCAGTATAGAAGGTTGATCGAAGATGCAGTCGACGAAGGTTGAGGACATCGTCGCATGTCTTCAGAAGGGCGAAAGTCTGGAGGCGCGCGAAGCCGGTGGGGCCTACGAAATTGCATTCGATCCCCAATTTCCTTATATCTGTGCGGCCATTCATAACGGGCATCGTTTCGCAAGTGAATTGCGCCCGCTTTGTCTGCTGGATGAAGCCGAACGCCTATATGAAGAAGATCCGCATACGGGTGATCTCATTAATGGATATCCCAATAGGATTATTGCGTTTGACAGTCGTTATGAATATGACCTGAATCGTAATGAGCTGGATTGTGTGTACCAAACCGCATGGGGTAAAAAGATTTGGAGCCGTGAGCTCCCAGAAGAATTAAGCCATCGTTCTATAGAAAAACACCGTGCATTTTATAAGGTGTTTGATGCAGCAGTGCAGGCGCTGATTAAAAAGCATGGTTTTTGCGTGGTCTATGACGTTCATTCCTATAATGGGGAACGTAAAGGCGGGGCAGAAGCACCCAGCTTTAATATCGGTACGGCACAAATTGACATGCGTAAACATCGCAGTAATGTGAATTTTATGTTACGTCAGCTTGATCGAATTCCGATTACCGGGGAAACTGTGCGTGCTGCACATGATGAAGTTTTCCTAGGTCAAGGTTATTTGGCAACGCGTACGCGTGAGTTATCGGCCAAAGCCCTGTGCTTGCCCATTGAAATTCGAAAATTTTATTGTGAAGAAAAAACGGCAACGCTTTATCCGCAGATTTTTAATGAATTGAAAGACGGATTTACCAAAGTCATTTTGGAACATGCCGCTTTCTTTGCCAATAAACGTACTGAAAAAAGTACAGTTTATCGTCATGATATGCTGTCGTCACAGATCGAACCTGTCACCCGCCAAGTGGACCGGGATCTGTTTCGTATTGCAAAATCAATGGAAACATTGCTGTACGTCAACCCGATTAATATTGATCAGGAACGTAAGCGTTTTTTTGCTCGCAAAGAACGTTATGAACCTGTTTTTAAATATCGCAAGATGGATATTGATCCGTTTTTGGTCAAAGAAAAACTTTTCAGATTGCCGATTGAAGAGATTAGCGATGTAACGGTGCAAACTCTGTATCGACGTGCCATTGATGGTTTGTCAACCAAGGTAGATCTTTTGTCTGCGATTGGCAGCAAAGGCTGTCTCTATAACTCCTTACGTTATTATGGGGAACCGGACCGGGCAGATTTGGATAATGCCCGTTTTCTGCTTCATGCCCCAGAATTGGTGGATGAAAAAGAAGATCGTGATTTTGTCAGCGATATGTACGTCTCTGAATTGCTGCAAAAAGAGATCGACTATTACAAACTTGACGCCCCGGTTAAGCTGAGCAGTCGCCTTGTTGCTGGTGCGATGGTCGATAATGCGAATTTTCGTGTTTTGATTAAACGCGGTAGCCGTATGACGCGCAAGGCTGCACAGGCGTTGAAACATCATGAGGTTGGTGTGCACCTGTTGACATCAGCTAATGCGCGCCAGCAACCGTTAAGTCTGTTTCGTCTTGGTCTTCCCGGTTCCACGCAAACGCAGGAAGGCATTGCAGTCCTTGCGGAATATCTGTCAGGCAATATGTCGTTAAAACGGCTTAAGGTTTTGGCCTTACGTGTGATTGCTGTGCGTTACTTACTGGACGGGCATTCGTTTGAACGTACTTACAGTATGCTGATGGAAGAATATCCAGAAATGGATGACCATATTTTCACGACTGTGGTGCGGGTCTTTCGTGGGGGTGGTTTTACAAAAGATTATCTCTATTTACGGGGATTGGCCAAAGCTTATTTTTATTGGCAATCAGGTAAATCGTGGGAACCGCTTTTAATCGGTAAAAGCGCTTTTGACGATAGTGATCGTATCCAGGAATTGATTGAACGATCCGTTATTGTTAGACCGGAGCGCTTGCCGCATGCCTTTACCATGAAAGAGGTTAAAAACCCTATTCATGATTATTTGCTCAGCTCACTGAAATATGAAATGAGTGACGAGGGGACTGCTTAACTGACAACATCCTCGTTATCTGGGGTAGGGGAGTGGTTTTCGTCGTATGCTTTAAGGTATATGCTGAAACAGCTCCCTTCGCCCAACGTGCTCTCCACTTTGATTTCTCCCCCCATCAGTTCTAGATTTTTTTGAACGATTGCTAAGCCAACGCCAGTGCCTTCGACTTGCAGGGCGGTTTCTTTTACTCTGCGAAAAGGTTCGAAGATATGGGGAAGATCGGCTTCAGGGATGCCTTTTCCATTATCTTTGACGTATAGTTCGATGCAGTGGTTCTCTGCGTTTCGACAGCCAAATTTGACGCAGCCGCCCTCATTTCCGTATTTAATCGCATTGCTGACCAAATTCAGCAAAACCTGTTTCATTTTGCTGCGATCAACATATACGTAAAGGTCAGTTTCAGGATGTCCACTGAGATTGATATGACGTGTGGCGGCAATGGGTCCGACAATATCGAAACATTCTTTAAACACTTCACGGGGACGAAAAATTTCGGGTTGGTAAACGGCACGACCACTTTCGATACGGGCAAGATCCAGCACATCATTGATAATATCAAGTAGCATGCGCCCGGAATCAACGATTTGAGTAACCCATGCCTTTTGTTTAGCTGTTAAATTTTGGTCTTTGTTTAATCCAAGCATTTGTGCAAACCCTAAAATCCCATTCAGGGGTGTTCGCAATTCGTGTGACATACTCGATAGAAAAACTGATTTTGCATGGTTGGCTTGTTCAGCTTTTTCAGCTTTTTCCATAATTTCAACGGTTTGACGCTGAACTTGTTCTTCCAGTCTTTTATTGAAGGTTTCAAGTTCAATATTGGCGCGTTCCAAGTCGTGATTCAATTTTTGTGTTTGCGTCGATTTGCGTTGAATAACGCTGAGGAGATAGATCAAAGAGAACAAGGTAATGAGAAAAGGGAAAATATCCCACATGAAGTCAGTGAAAGAATAGCCTTTAGGTGTAAAATAAAGGGGGAAGTTTGATTGGCTTTTTTCGTCGAGCACATCAAATTTTATTTTATCTGGGTTTGGCTGTAGAGACAGGTCAGCCACACCAAAGTCCGTCGATATTTTGCCAAGGTCATTGGCGGTTATTTCTTTCAGCAGGACTAAATAGCCCATTTCGGCTTCTGTTCGTTCACCTGTGCTTTCTTCATAGGTAAGGGCGCTTGTCGCAACGAGATAAACATTATCTTTATCTTGGAAATAAAAGCCATTTGCTTCTGGAGAATCCCGTTTTTTAGAGATAGTTTTAGTAACAGAAAGCTTAAAAGTTGGATGACTTGTCAATATGTCTGTTAATTTTGAATGATCTGAACCGAACGTGAAAATCACGTTATTATGTGCATCAAATAACAAAGTTTGAGATAAGCCAAACGTATCTAAAAGATATTCCCCGATATTGGCATTTGCCCACTTTTGATCTTTTGCAATAAGTGCTTTATCAATTGTATCATTCCAATAGCTGTTATCATATGCAGTTCGTTGAAGGCTCTCCAATTGATCTTTGATAATGACGCTGACCATTTGTGCTTTATGGGCTAGATCATGAGTTTTTGTTTTATGATACGCTAAGCTCCCATAGGCAATGGAGGCTAATGTCGCGAGAATGGCAACCAAATAGGTAATCTTAATTTCCCGGTTATTCATCTCAGACCCATAGAATTAGAAGTTTTAATTATTCTTGCATATATATTGCATTATATAAAGAAACAGAGCATTCACATTTGTTTATTTTCGTAAAAAAAACTGCAAGACTCTCGCCTTGCAGTTTTTTGTGTTTGATCTCTACGGTTTGAGGGGGCTGTAAAGATCAGGAGTTATTTGATTGGATTAAATGCTTAATCTGAAAGTTTGCAGGTTTTAATCCCGAACAATGTATAAGCCGGGCACCAGCCGAGTAATGCGGTTACCAGCGGGACGATTCCGATGAAACCGAGATAATTGTAACCGGTTTCAGGACCGACCAGAGCAAATGCCAAAAGGGCAATGCCAGCAATAATGCGGACGATACGGTCAATAGAACCAACGTTTTTGTTCATGTAATCTACTCCCAACAGAATATGTATGTGTCATTTCTGGGGCTACATTAACAAAGGCGAATGCAATGTTCTGTAACTTAGTCACAGTGACGGGAAATAAAGCTTTTGAGTTCGTTTGACTTTTTGACAATCAGTTTGCCGCGTAACAGCTCAATCCAGTCTTTCTTTTCAAATTCTTTAAGCTGGCGACTAATGACTTCACGGGCTGTTCCAAGTTCAACGGCAAGATCGTAATGCGTTTTTTTGACAAGGCCATCGGTGTCTTTATGTCGATCTATAAATTGGGCGAGTCGTACATCAATCCGTTTAAAGGCGACTTCCTCAACAAGTAGAACCAGACTTGAAATACGTTGGCCATAGCTTTCGAAAACCAAATCCCGAAACCCGTTGCTGGTTGCAAGGAATTCCTGAAACGCCCGAGCGGGTAATGTTATTGCTGTTGTTTTTTCTTCGGTGAGAGCCTCGGCATTATAGGCTTCATGAGAGAGTAGGCAGGCGGTTGTCAAAACGCAAGTCTGCCCACTTTCGACGCGATAAAGAACTATTTCACGACCATTGTCACCGACCATTTGGACACGCACACTGCCATCAATAACCAGAAGGAATGCGCCACATTCATCACCGGGAGCAAAAAGCTTGGTGTGAGAGGGAACGACAACAAGCTGTGCGTTTTTTTCAAGACGAACTTTTTCGTCAGCAGTGAGCTGATTCAGAGAGGGCAGGTGTTCTATCCAGTCTGAGAGAGTCATGTTTTTTAACGCAAATTGTTGAAAGGGTGATTATAGATTGATCATATTTTATGAAAGACAGGGAAGCTACTGGTTTTTGAAAAGAAATGGGTAAAGAGAAGGTGAAATGCCTTTTCTTTTGTTTTTGTGAAAAATACCGTAGATTAAATAGGACTATAGCGGGAGGAAGGAGACAAAGGGGCGAATGCGTTTATATTGGTTGGTTGTTCTTAGCAGCATGTTTTTGTTAACGGGGGCTGTCTCTTATGCGTCTACATTGGATGAAGTACGCGAACGGGATTATCTTATTTGTGGTGTTGATGAACAAAATTACGGCTTTGCCTATGTCGATGAAGATGGCCGCTGGGTAGGGTTTGAGGTTGATTTTTGCAGAGCGTTGGCTGTTGCCGTCTTGGGGAGTGCTGAAAAAGTTCAGTTTATTTCGTTAAATGCCCAAACGCGTTTCAGTGCACTAAGTGCAAAACAAATTGATATTCTTTTGCGATCAACAACTTGGACTTATACGCGTGATATTTCTTATGGTGTTGATTATCCCGGCGTGACATATTATGACCAACTAGGTATTTTAGCCCATAAATCAATTGGTTACACAGCGTTTTCGGATGTGAAACAGGCTACTTTGTGTGTCGCGAATGGGACGACGACATTGGAAAGTGTTCAGGAGTATGTCAATAACTCGGGGCGTAAAATCAAAATCAAAATTTTTAATTCGCGCGAGGGATTGAGCAATTTTTTCTTTTCTGGACAATGTGACCTCTATGCAGCTGATCGTTCTGCACTGCAAGCAATTCTAACTTTTTCGGCACCCAATCCAAATGATTATGTTTTTTTGCAGGCATCTCTTTCCAAGGAACCTTTAGGACCCGTCGTCCGTGATGATGATCGAGAATGGTATGATATCGTTAAATGGCTCCTTTATGGGTTGGTTGAAGCCGAAGAACGTAATGTAACACGCAGCAATGTTGATGAAATGCGGCACTTAAACAATCATGAGATTCGTTTTATGCTGGGGGGCGAAAGCGGTTTTGGCAAGGCCTTACGCTTAACGGATAGTTGGTTGTATGATGTTATCCGCGCGCAAGGGAATTATGGTGAAATATTTGAACGCAACCTTGGTAGCGGCAGTAAACTGAAAATTGAACGTGGCTTGAACAATTTGTGGCAAAAGGGCGGATTGATGTATGCCATGCCGATCCGTTAAAGCCGTTTATTTAAACGCATGCCAAAGGTAATGGACAATAGCCTTGGCATCATCTTCGGAAATATTGTCGCGTTTTTCAAATGAGGGCATGTCAGTATGAATATTTTCGCCCCCTTCGCGAATAGTCCACATCAGATATTCATCGGAGATGATCTTACCTTGCATGGCTTGTAACAAATTTGCCGGTGGGGGTGACATGCTTTGGGCGCTGGGGCCATTCCCATCCCCTTCTATGCCATGACATTCGGCGCAGAACTGCATATATAGCTGTTCGCCTTTTTCGACCAAATGACCGTGGGCGAGGGCATTGCCGGTGAAGATAAGAAAGGCGGCGAGGTAAACGCCGCCTTTAAAAAACTTAGCCATGACAGTGTTTGAACTTCTTGCCGGAGCCGCAAGGACAAGCTGCGTTTCGGGCAACTTTCCCCCATGTGTTAGGGTCATTCGGATTTACAGTTTCAGACGGCTTATTGGTGCGAACGGTTGCAGTGCCGTATTCCGGTGAATCCGGTTGCTGGTTTGCCATTGCCGGATCTTGACGGCTTTCCGTCATTTGTTGATTTTCATGACGGTTGAACGCTTCCAGTTCTTCTTCAGGTGAACCGACTTGAAGTTCGACATGTGCCAGTAAGGAAATAACGCGATCACGTAAAATAGAGAGCATTTCTTCAAAAAGATTGAAGGCTTCGCGCTTATATTCATTTAACGGGTCGCGTTGGGCATAGGCACGCAAACCAATGCCTTGACGCAGGTGGTCAAGGGCCAACAGGTGCTCTTTCCAAATCGTATCAAGCAACTGTAACAACACACTCTTTTCAACAGAACGCCAGACGTCTTCGCCATAATTGACAACTTTAGCCGCCATTTTGCGCTCAACTTCATCGGTGATACGATCTCGGATTTCCTGATCGGCAACACCTTCTTCTTTCGCCCATTCTTTAACAGGCAGGTCGATGTTGAAGACACGTGTGATTTCTTCATGCAGTGAGTCTGTATCCCATTGTTCAGCATAAGCTTTTTCCGGGATGCATTTGTCGACGATATCTTCGATTACATCATAACGCATGTCTTTGACGAGATCGGAGACATCTGCTGTCGACATCATTTCGCGACGTTGTTCAAAGATCACTTTACGTTGATCGTTCATAACATCGTCAAATTTAAGCAACTGTTTACGCATGTCGAAGTTACGGGCTTCGACTTTCTGTTGCGCTTTTTCCAGTGCCTTGTTGATCCACGGGTGGACGATGGCTTCGCCTTCTTCCAGGCCGAGTTTTTTCAACATGCCGTCCATACGTTCAGACCCGAAGATACGCATCAGGTCATCCTCTAGTGACAGGAAGAATTTGGAGGCACCGACATCGCCCTGACGACCGGAACGACCACGTAACTGGTTGTCAATCCGGCGGCTTTCATGTCGTTCTGTGCCTAAGACGAACAAGCCACCTGCATCCAGCGCAACCTGTTTGGCTTCGGCAATTTCGCCTTTGAGGCGTTCGATTTCAGCATCACTCGGATTCTCACCCAGTTCGGTTTGAACACGCATGTCCAAGTTACCGCCCAACTGAATATCCGTTCCGCGACCCGCCATGTTTGTAGCGATGGTGACGGCACCGGGTACCCCGGCTTGGGCAACGATATAGGCTTCGCGTTCGTGTTGCTTGGCGTTGAGAACCTCGTGTTTGACTTTGCGTTTTTTCAAAGCCGCTGCCAATTCTTCAGATTGTTCAATGGAAACGGTACCGACGAGGATAGGTTGCTTGCGTTCAACGCATTCTACAATCTGTTCAATGATCGCATTAATTTTTTCGCCACGTGTGCGATAAACTTCATCGTCATAATCCTTACGGGAAATAACGCGGTTTGTCGGCATATCCACGACTTCAAGCTTATAAATTTCTGCGAATTCGCCCGCTTCCGTCATGGCTGTCCCGGTCATGCCGGCCAGTTTTGGATAAAGGCGGAAGTAGTTCTGGAAAGTGACAGAGGCAAGCGTCTGATTTTCCTGTTGGACGGTGACTTTCTCTTTCGCTTCTAAGGCTTGATGCAGACCATCTGAATAACGACGGCCTTCCATCGCACGACCGGTAAATTCGTCCACGATCATGACTTTGCCGTCTTTAACCAGATAATCCACGCCATTTTGGAAAATATGATGGGCGCGCAATGCAGAATTTATATGGTGAAGAAGAGAAACATTGGAAAGATCATAAAGGCCGCCAGCTTCAAGAAGCCCGGCTTGGCGAAGGAGTTCTTCTGCCGTTTCAACACCTTTTTCGGAAAGCGAGATGGATTTGACTTTCTCGTCTTTCTCGTAATCGTCTTCTTTCAAATTCGGGATGATGGCATCTACCGCGCCGTACAGATCGGAACTGTCGTCGCTGGGACCGGAGATAATCAACGGTGTCCGCGCTTCATCAATAAGGATAGAGTCGACTTCATCAACGATGGCAAAATTAAAGGGACGCTGAACCATGGTTTCCAGCGTGAATTTCATGTTGTCGCGCAGATAATCGAAGCCAAGTTCGTTGTTGGTCGCGTATGTGATGTCACAAGCGTAGGCATCCTGACGTTCTTTGTCCCCCATTTCATTGAGGATACAGGATGTTGTCATGCCAAGAAAATTATAGACCTTGCCCATCCATTCAGAGTCGCGTTTGGCGAGGTAATCGTTGACGGTCACAACGTGAACGCCTTTTCCATCCAGGGCATTAAGATAAGCCGCCAATGTGGCAACTAGTGTTTTACCTTCCCCCGTTGCCATTTCTGCAATCTGTCCCCGATGAAGGACAACCCCACCAAGAAGCTGCACATCATAATGGCGCTGTCCCAGTGTACGTTTGGCAGCTTCGCGTACCGTTGCAAAGGCGTCGACCAGAACATCGTCCAGTGTTTCACCGTTTGCGACACGTTCGCGCAGCCAGTCTGTGCGGGCACGAAGCTCGTCATCGCTTAAGGGTTCAATCTCTGCCTCAAGAGCATTGATATCATCGACGTATTTTTGCAGACCTTTAATGTAACGTTCATTAGCAGTGCCGAAGAGCTTGCGGGCAATAGCGCCAAACATGAAAATCCCCTAGGAAAAATGGTGGAATACCGTTCACGACCGGACAGAGATAGAAGGAATGGGCTTCTCTGTCAATTGGACTTGGTCAAGTATGATAAAAATTGGGGCAAAAAAACGGCCATGTTACAAACCTGTTACTTTTCAAGACTGGACTAGTCCAATGGGATGTGCATTATGCCCGTTAGAGTTTTTTAATCTAACCTTTCTGGGGGTCTCAATTCCATGTTGAAAACAACCTTTCGCAGTTTCGTTCTTGCTGGCGCACTGATCGTCGCTTTGCCTGCCTTTGCTGCAGACAAGCCTGTTGCAGGCAAAGATCGTGTCGTTGCTACCGTTAACGGTGCTGATATTTATTATTCCGAACTGTTGGAAGCGCAGCGTGCGATGGGCGGTCAGGCACAGGCGATGCCGTTGAATGTTATTCAGGGGTTGCTTGTTAATTCTATTGCTGATCGAAAATTGGTGGCGGCGATGGCCCGTATGGAAGATGTCCATAAAACAGATGAATTTAAAAAACGCATGCAAAGCATCGAAGAACATGTGCTGCAGCGCCAATACCTGATGGCTTATGCAGATAAAGCGGTTACGGATGAAAAAGTAAAAGCCAAATATGACGAAATGGTGAAATCCTTTAATCCGGAAAAGCAGGTTCATGCCCGCCATGTTCTGTTAAAAACAGAAGACGAAGCCAAAGCGGTCATTAAGGAACTTGAAGGCGGAGCGGATTTTGCTGAATTGGCAAAAACCAAATCTACAGGCCCGAGCGGCCCGAACGGCGGTGATCTTGGTTTCTTTGGGACAGGTCAAATGGTACCGGCATTTGAAATGGCTGCGTTTGAGCTAAAAGAAGGCGATTTTTCCAAGAAGCCTGTGAAAACACAGTTTGGTTACCATGTGATCAAGGCCGAAGCCTTTCGCGTTTCTGAACCGCCGAAACTGGAAGAAGTCGCTGACAAGATTAAAGGTGATCTGGCAAATGATGCTGTGACATCCTATATCGAAGGCCTGCGTAAAAAAGCTGAAATCAAAATGTTTGACGAAGTTGGAAAAGAGATCAAAATGGACGAATAATCCGTCCGGATAATTGAATAACGACCCATTCATCCCCGGTGCTACACCGGGGATGCTTTATCTTAAAGGCATTGAAATATGACTGACATTTCTCCTCTTGCGCCTAAGCAGTTTCCTAAAGTTTCTCCTGTTAACGGTGTGCGTTTTGTGACCCGTGGGGTAGGGGTCAAATATAAAGACCGTACCGATTTAATGGTGGCTGAACTCGTTGAAGGCAGCAGCATTGCAGGTGTTTTTACAAAGTCTCTGACCGCATCGGCTCCTGTTGATGCATGTCGTGCAGCGTTGAAAGCAGGTAAGGGCCAAGTGCGATGCATGATCGTCAATTCAGGAAATGCCAATGCTTTTACCGGTAAAAAGGGTAGTGCCTCGGTTGATCGGATTGTGCGGGCTGCGGCAGATGTGTTTGGCTGCACACCAGAAGAAATTTTCACTGCTTCTACAGGGGTAATTGGTCAGCCGCTACCCGATGGTAAAATCACTGATGCTCTGGCGGATATGAAAGGTCATTTAGGCGAAGCGGATTTTGAAGCGGCGGCTAAAGCGATCATGACGACGGACACTTTCCCCAAAGCTGCGTCTAAAACCGTTCAGATCCATGGGGCCGATGTAGTGATTTCCGGGATTGCCAAAGGTTCCGGTATGATTGCGCCAGATATGGCGACCATGTTGTCGTTCATTTTCACTGATGCGAAAATTGCCCCGGATGTGTTGCAGGCTGTTTTGCGTGACGCAACCGATAAATCTTTTAATGCCATTACGGTGGATAGCGATACGTCCACAAGTGATACCGTTTTGTTTGCGGCGACCAACCAGGCCGCCCATGATGAGATTACATCTTCTGATGATGAGGCTTTATCTGCTTTTAAAGCGGCATTCGAAGAATTGATGGTTGATCTTGCCCAGCAAGTTGTACGTGATGGGGAAGGGGCAAGTAAGTTTATTACTGTGACGGTCACCGGGGCTGAAAATGACAAGGCTGCGAAAACCATTGCGTTGGCGATTGCAAATTCCCCGTTGGTTAAAACAGCAATTGCCGGGGAAGATGCCAATTGGGGGCGTGTTGTGATGGCAGTTGGCAAGGCCGGTGAAAAAGCGGACCGCGATAAATTGCAAATCTCGATGGGGGGCGTGATGATTGCGGGTGAGGGCGAGGCCGTTGATGATTATGACGAAGGCCCGGTTGTCGCCCATATGAAAGGTCAGGAAATCGATGTGTTGGTGGATGTCGGGATTGCGACAGGCAAAGCCACGGTTTGGACCTGTGATTTGACGCATGGTTACATTGCGATCAATGCAGATTATCGTTCCTGATTGATAAAGAAGAATAACGGGTAAAAATCACATGGCTTTGATTGAAGAAGACGATATGGGCTGTTATGGCATGCAGGTTACCAAACATGGTTTGCCAACCTTGTGGGTGTCTGCTGTTGCAATGGTCGATATGGACGGGCGCGTCTTGATGGCGCAACGCCCGGAAGGTAAATCTTTGGCCGGATTGTGGGAATTCCCCGGTGGCAAGGTGGAAGAAGGTGAAACACCCGAAGCCACCTTGGTGCGTGAATTGCACGAAGAATTGGGAATTGATATTTCGGAAAGCTGTTTGGCTCCTTTTACATTCGCCTCTCATTCCTATGATAATTTTCACCTGTTTATGCCGCTTTATCTATGTCGCGTATGGAAAGGGGAACCACATGGAAAAGAAGGACAAAAACTGAAATGGGTCTATCCGCATAAGATGGTGGACTTGCCCATGCCAGCGGCAGATGTTCCCTTAATTGCCATGTTGCGTGATTTCCTGTCTTAGAAAAAAGCACAAATATTGGTCTTGCATCTGTGCGCGTAAAAGAGTAAACGTCTCGCTTCGCCCTGCCCGAAGTTGGCAAGGCTTTGAAACCTGCTCCTTGAATTTATATATACGGTGATGTTATGGCTGTGCGTTCTGCCACGATCAATGTAATGGCAAAAGCTGTTGAGGCTGCTTCTCGCGGTTTGCTGCGTGATTTCGGTGAAATTGAAAACCTTCAGGTGTCCAGAAAAGGACCAGCGGATTTTGTAAGCACAGCGGATACCCGTACTGAAAAAATTCTGATTAAAGAACTGACTAAAGCCCGTCCGGAAGTTGGCTTTTTGTTGGAAGAAGGCGGTGAAATCAAAGGCGAAGACGAAACCAAACGCTGGATTATCGACCCGTTGGATGGGACGACAAATTTCTTGCACGGTATTCCTCATTTCGCAATTTCGATTGCTTTGGAAGAAAACGGTCAAATCATTGCCGGTATGGTTTACAATCCGATTACAGATGAAAAATACTGGGCTGAACGTGGTCAAGGCGCCTTTTTGAATGGCCGCCGTTTACGTGTTTCTGGTCGCCGCACGATGGATGAAGCCGTTTATGCGACAGGGATTCCGTTCCGTGGGCGTGGGGATCATGGCCGTTTTCTGAATGAGCTGGAAGCCATTATGAAAGTTTCTGCGGGGGTGCGTCGTTTTGGGGCGGCGTCTCTTGATTTGGCCTTTGTTGCAGCAGGCCGTTATGACGGGTACTGGGAAACAGGTTTACAGCCGTGGGATATTGCCGCCGGGGTCTTGCTGGTGAAAGAAGCAGGTGGTTTTGTCTCAGAATTTGATGCGCGCCAGAAAATGTTGGAAAGCGGCAACGTTGTTTGTGGAAATGAATTCCAGCATAACCTGCTTTTGAAAACATTCCGGGATGCAAGAAAACGCGCCTGAGTTGATTGAATATGAAAAAAGGCTCTTTTCATTTTGAAAGGAGCCTTTTTTTTGGCTTATATGGTTGTTTGTAAGTCAAAGCTTGGGTATCTTGTTTTAATTCGATTTTTATGCATGTGGGAGTACCCCACTCACGGGGGTATGGTTTTATGGGTAAATGGACTGGTTATCGTAAGGTTCTTCTTTGTTCGGCTTTTCTGGGCGTGATGACGCTAGGGACAGTTGCGCAAGCACAGGTTTTGGCAAATTTTGATAATAATGTCATGGTGGATTTGTCCGTTCTTGATGATCGCGGTGTGCGTGCAGCTTCACCATCCGGTGTGAACCCGTATGTTTCGACAAAAATGCCGCCAGCGCAAATGCCGCGTTCGCAATTTTATGGTTTGCCACAAGGGGTGCAATCGCGCGCGAGCGTGAGCTTGATTGAACCAAACGTCCCGGCAGAGGGAATGCCACCGAAATCCCGTTTGTTGGTTCAAGCCCCGGATCTCGGCGAAAAGCCGATGTTGAAAATGCCGGATGCATCGACCTCCAAGATTACATTGAAAAAACCGATTGCAGCGCCCAAAGTCCCAGTGACGCGTGTCGCTGTTGCTGAAACCGCACCAAAGCCGATGGCCAAAGTGGTAACGAAACCTGAAGTGGTTGAACCTGTTGCGGCAAAAGAAGTTGTCGAGGTTAAGCTTCCTACACAAGTTGTCGAGCCTGTGTCTAAAGAAATCGCACAAGCGGAAACGAATGTAGAAACTGTGAAAGTGGCTGAACCGAAGCCGATTGTTGAAAAAACAAAAGTGGCAGAAGCACCGAAAGTGGAACCAAAGCCGCAACCGGCCCCTGAAACGGTAATGGCGGAAGCCCCACCTCCGCCCCCGAGTACGGCGATTGAGCCTAAAGAAGTCACCTCTGCTATTTCTACGGAAAGCGAAAATAAAACAACCACGGCTTCTTTACCTACGCAAAGTGAAGCCGCTATTCGTGTTGTTTTCCAGTCTGGTCGTAGCAAGTTACCATCCAGCGTTGAAACAGATTTGAAAAAAATGGCGGAAGATTTGCGCAGCCATCCCGATGACCGTGTTCAGTTGCAAGCTTATGCGGGCGGGGAAGACCTGTCAGCGAGTAAGGCGCGCCGTTTGTCTCTGTCTCGTGCTTTGGCAGTACGGTCTTATTTGATTGATCAAGGTGTACAAAGCACACGAATTGATGTTCGTGCGTTGGGCAACAAGACCACAGAAGAACCGTTTGATCGTGTGGATGTTGAAATTACGCCGCGCTAATCCAATCATGTAAACTCAGGTGTGGAGCCTCCTATGACTCGTCCCAAACGTTATCTCATTCGGATGGTTTTGTTCCTGCTGGCTGTCATGGCCGCAGCCGTTTTGCTGTTTGGGCAATTACAGGATGCCTTTTTTGCCAATGCCGCGCTTAACGGCTTGATCTTGGGTGTATTATTAATCGGGATTTTTAACAATTTCCGACAAGTTCTTATGCTGGACCCGGAGGTCCGCTGGATTGAAGATTTTAAATCGGATCGTCCAGGTGTCCGTTCTGACAGTTCGCCACGCCTGCTGGCGCCCATGGCGACTATGCTGCGCGAACGCGAAGGTGGACAGTTTACCTTGTCGGCTTTATCAACCCGTTCTCTTTTGGATGGGATTGCGACCCGTTTGGAAGAACAACGTGATTTATCCCGCTACAATATTGGATTGTTAATTTTCCTTGGTCTGTTGGGGACTTTTTGGGGGTTGCTTAGCACCGTTGGGTCTATTGGTGATGTTATCAGTAATATTACCATCGGCAATGGGGGTGACCTTGGTGTGGTCTTTAACGAATTGAAACGTGGTCTAGAAGCTCCGATTGAAGGGATGGGAACGGCGTTTAGTTCATCTTTGTTCGGCTTGGCGGGATCTTTGGTTCTGGGCTTTTTGGATTTACAAACCGGACAATCGCAAAATCGATTTTACACCGATCTGGAAGATTGGCTTGCCAGTCAGACGCGACTATCCAGCGGTGCACTTTCAGATGCGGCAGGGGATCAGTCTGTTCCGGCTTATGTACAAGCCTTGCTAGAACAGACCGCAGATAGTTTGGAAAAACTACAACGCACCATGACACGTAGCGAAGAAAACAAATCTCAAACCACCAATCAGATGATGGAACTGACCTCCAAGTTGGGAACGTTGAGTGATACAATGCGCACAGAACAAGCCTTGATGGCAAAGCTGGCAGAAGGCCAGTTGACGCAGAAGGCGATTTTAGAAAAAATTGCGCATGGCAATGGTGGTGGCGGGCTGGATGAAAGCAGCCGGAGCCATTTGCGTAATATCGACCTTTATGCACAAAAACTGATTGAAGAAATCAGTGGTGGTCGTGAAGAAGTGATTTCTCAGGTTCGTCAAGAAATTCGACTTTTGGCCCGTACAATCGCAGCCAAGGACGGCTAGGATGGCATTTGGGCGACGCAGGCGCATTCATCAGGATAATATTTGGCCGGGGTTCGTGGATGCCTTGGCAACCTTGTTGATGGTCATCATTTTTCTTTTGATGATTTTTGTTCTTGCGCAGGTCTTTTTGAATGAAACCCTTTCTGGTCGAGAAAGTGCCTTGGAGAAGCTCGGCTCTGATATGAGTGAGTTGACGGAACTGTTGAATTTGGAACGTAAGGCCAATAAGGATTTACGTTCTAATATGGCGGGATTATCACAGGAATTGCAGGCATCCCTGCGTTTGCGCGATGAATATTCGCTCAAACTAAAAGGTTTGGAAGATAAGAACCAGCAACTGAATGAGCGTCTCGCGGACGCCTTTCAAACGATTGAAGCTGATAAAGAAAAAATAGAATTAAAACTGGCGGAAGTAGCGAAGCTGCAACAGGATGTCGCTGCACTTGAAGCTTTGCGCGAAGAATTGACTAAAGAAGTGCAACAGCAAGCTTCAAAACTGGAACAGAAAGACGGACAATTGATTGAAGAGCGCAAGATTGCTGAAAGTGAACGCGCGCAGCGGGCTTTGCTCAATCAACAAATGGCGGCTTTGCGCGAACAATTAAGTGCGATCCAAGAAGCCTTGGATGCATCTGAAGCCCTGAACAACGATCAAAAAGCACAAATTAAATCGTTGGGAAAACGTCTGAACGCGGCCCTTGCGACCAAAGTGCAGGAATTATCTAAATATCGATCTGAATTTTTTGGGGAGTTGCGCAAGGTTTTGGGCAATCAATCCGGGATTCGAATTGTGGGGGATCGTTTTGTCTTTCAATCGGAAGTCTTGTTTAATTCCGGTGAAGCTAAACTTGGTGAGGCGGGCAAAGCCCAATTGGGACAACTGGCCCTGACATTGTTGGAAATTTCGCAAAAAATTCCGGCAAAAATTGATTGGATTTTACGGGTTGATGGGCATACGGATAATGTGCCGATTGCAACCGCCAAATTCCCATCCAATTGGGAGCTTTCCACCCAGCGCGCAATTTCTGTGGTTAAGGAACTGATTACGCACGGGATTGCACCTGAACGTTTGGCCGCAACCGGCTTTGGTGAATTTCAGCCGTTGGATGGGCGTCATGATGAAATTGCAAAAAGACGCAATCGCCGTATTGAATTGAAACTCACACAACGCTAAAAGGGCGTACTTGCCCTTATTCAGCCAAAATTACCTCGCATAAGTCCTAAGTTTTAATAGCTCCAGCAAAAGCAGAAGCCCATATGTTTGTTTTATTTCTTGTTGTCTTTATTGATCTGGTCGGTTTTGGCATTGTTATCCCTTTATTACCGTTTTTTGGGGAACACTTTAATGCAAGCCCCGATGTTGTAACGCTTTTGTTGGCGACTTATTCAGTGACACAGTTGATATCAGCCCCGGTTTTAGGGCGTTTGAGCGATCGATACGGGCGTCGGCCTATTTTGCTTTTCTCTTTATTAGGGTCGATCATTACGTATGTTTGGCTGGGTTTTGCTGAAACATTAATGATGTTATTCATTGCACGTGCTTTTAACGGGTTTATGGCGGGTAACATTGCGACGGCATTTGCTTATATCGCAGATATAACGACACCGGAAAACCGGGCGAAAGGCATGGGTGTCATTGGGGCAGCTTTTGGTTTGGGCTTTATTATGGGGCCAGCAATCGGTGGTGTGTTGGCTGGTCCGGATGCGGCAAATGCGAATTTCCAGCTTCCGGCCCTGTGTGCCGCCGGACTGTCCGCAATCGCGTTTGTGATTGCGTTGGTGAAATTAAAAGAGTCCATGACGGATGAAACCCGTGCAAAAATTGCTGCCTTACCCCCGCGCAAGCATTGGAAGTCTTTCTTTGAAACATTGTCGCGCCCGCATTTGGGTTTTCTCATCGGCTTGTCGTTTGTTTGTACATTTGTCTTTGCCGGTATGGAAACCACATTTGCCATGTGGACACGTCGCCAATTTGATTGGGGACCGGAACAGAACGGATATTTATTCGCTTTCCTCGGAATTATCAGTGCGCTTATTCAAGGGGGGCTGATTGGTCGCTTGTCCAAAAAATTTGGCGAAGGAAAATTGGTGGTTGCAGGAACCTTGTTCCTGGGGGCAGGGCTGGGTCTTATTCCGCTAAGCCATACTGTGCCCATGCTGATGGCGGCGACAATGGTATTGGCGATTGGTTTTGCTTTGTCCACACCGTCATTAAACAGCCTGATCTCGTTTGAAGCTTCCGAGACAGAACGTGGCGGTGTTATGGGGGCAAGCCGTTCTGCATCGACCTTGTCCCGTGTGTTGGGACCGGTTCTGGCCGGTGTTCTGTTTGCACAGATCGGGCGTGATGCGCCTTATTATGCCGGGATGGTCATCATGTTGATTGCGACGATACTTGCCTATAGCAAGTTGATGTCTAAAAAAACGCGCAAACCTTTGGAAGCCAACAAATAATGTTTTTATATTGAGGCGCGGCGGATGTCACCGACATGAACACCGTTACGATTCTTGAGGGGGTGGACCAATAGGTCCAGAACACCGGCTTTATCAAAATCGTCTTTGGTAAAGACGCCAAGATCTTCCAGTACAATGCTGAGCATGGTTTCTGCGCCGCGCACAGCTCCATCATCACATTTGACAGCAATCCCTAGACCGCGTTCGGGGACAAAAGCACAAAAGACACCTTCCGCACCGACTTTGCTGAAGATGCGCCCAGGGAAGGCTTCCATTAATCGCGTATCATAACGGTCTTTGCCTGCGACCATATAAGGGTGGGCAAGGACTGCTTGTGTGATACGGGTTATTGCGTTGGTGCGATCTGGTGAAAAAAATAAATCGGGCCGACTGTATTTGGCAAATCCGAGAGCGAGGTTTTTCAAGGGAACTGCCCATGTGGGAATATCGCAACCATCGATTCCAATCGGGGCCGCGGAAAGATCGATTTCACAGACATCTTCCAGTGTATTTCGAATTTTTTGCTGCAAGATGTGATCAGGTTGACCGTACCCGGTGGGCATGATCTTTTCTTTTTTAAGATAGGCCAGAAAACCGGAATGCTTGCCAGAACAGTTGTTGTGCAGGGAACAGGGCGTTTCCCCTTCCATTGCAAGATGGCGGCCTGCTTCTTCGCTCATGGGCCAATGGGAGCCACATTGCAGCATGTCCTTGGATAAGCCGAGTTTGTTTAACATGGCTTGTGCCACACCGACATGAACGACTTCCCCGTTATGTGAGGAGCAAGCAAGTGCAATTTCTTCATCGTTGAAACCGTAAGTCTCAGCAGCACCGCTTTCCATCATGACCAAGGCCTGTATGGCTTTAATGCTGGATCGGGGAAAGACGGGGCTGTCAATGTCACCTTGGGACGCGATGATGTTACGTTGGGTGTCTACAACACAAAAGGCACCACGATGTTGGCTTTCAACGGTGGACCCGCGTGTGACTTCAATCAAAACGGGGTTCATTATAAGGTGACTTTCAGCTCTTCACTTAATCGTTCCAGTAAATTGGCTTGATCACGTGTGCCAATCCAGTTTGTGCCGTCATAAGCATAATGCGTTGCCCCGCTTTTTGGGGAGGCCATCCAAATCTCACGATTGGGGCCGTGTTTGTTGATGATATAGATACCACCTGCATCCAGTTCGATATTGAGAATCCCGTCTTGCAGATCGACATCAGCGTCACCTCCAATGGCATCATCGAGTTGATCGAACAGATTTTCAAGCAGTTCGTCCGCAATTGCGTTAAAACGGGTTTCATCAAGTGCCATTGGAATTTCCCTTATAATGGTCAAACACTCAATCGGATATAGCAACGTGGCAAGGTGGCGGCAAGGTGATTTACATAAAAATGCAAAGAAGGCCTTGCACAGGACAAGTATAGTCGGTATATAGGCGCCTCGTTTTCCCGACAACTCTGTCCTGCCTTGTGCGGGGCCTAAGAAACTGAGACGAAGATATGAAAAAAGACATTCATCCTGAATACCACGAAATCACCGTTCAAATGACAGACGGTTCTACCTTCACAACACGTTCCACTTGGGGCAAAGAAGGTGACGTTATGAAACTGGACATCGACCCGAAAGCTCACCCGGCATGGACAGGCGTTCACCGTTTGCTTGACGCTGGCGGGCAGCTGGCGAAATTCAACAAGCGTTTCTCCAACTTCGGCATCAAATAAGGCGCGCGCAAGTTATTTTGCGACCCTCTTGTGTCGGGATAGACGTTCCTTAGAATCCGTTTGGATTTAGGAAAAGAGAAAAAAGGCGATAGATCTTTACAGGTCTGTCGCCTTTATTTTTATGATTTGGGTTGCAAAAAGAATAGAAGACCGCAAAACTATCCAAAGAGATAAAAAAATAAGAGACAGTGTAGGCCATGAAGGATATCGATAAAAAACGCGCTGCCAACGAGAAACTCACGTATG